>NZ_JAWOUS010000004.1:136668-277732 GCF_033339495.1 Vibrio sp. 2134-1 | reverse complement strand
GAGCTTGCGACTTACATTAACGGTCAAACTGACCTAGTGAAAGCCTCAGTAGACCAAGACGGTAAACTGCAAATCTTCGCTGGCAACAACAAAGTTGAGGGCGAAGTCGAGTTTTCAGGCGGCCTATCTGGCGAGCTAGGTTTGGGCGAAGGTAAAAAAGTGACGGTAGATACTATTGACGTAACCTCAGTCGGTGGCGCACAAGAATCTGTTGCTATCATCGATGCGGCACTGAAATACGTAGACAGCCACCGCGCAGAGCTGGGTGCATTCCAGAACCGTTTCAACCATGCAATCAGCAACTTGGACAACATTAACGAGAACGTGAATGCGTCGAAGAGCCGTATCAAAGATACTGACTTCGCGAAAGAAACGACTCAAATGACCAAGTCACAAATTCTATCGCAAGCGTCAAGCTCAATCCTTGCGCAAGCGAAACAAGCGCCAAACTCAGCGCTAAGTCTGCTAGGTTAATTTCAAACCTAAGACGAGAACCTCATTGGCTCGTGGTGAGAGATGAGCGAGTAAACCCAGCTTCGGCTGGGTTTTTTTCTGTCTTTTGGGGCCCCAGGATTTCTGCGAATCACGACATTAGAGCTTCATCACATTTCAGTAAGCCAAAGAAAATAATCGCAAAAAATTGAAAATTTCTTCTAAAGGATATTCATCGGTCGCCGTTAAAGGGACTGAGAGAAATGAGATGTACCTAAGTGAGGTGAGAGACACGACGGTACATTCACTAAAGCCTTAAGGAGATCAATTATGGCGATTAACGTTAATACTAACGTTTCTGCGATGACTGCACAGCGTTACCTAAACCAGGCAGCTGACGGTCAACAAAAATCAATGGAGCGTTTGTCTTCGGGTTATAAAATCAATAGCGCGAAAGATGATGCTGCAGGTCTACAGATTTCAAACCGCTTGAATGCACAAAGCCGTGGCCTAGACATGGCAGTGAAAAACGCAAACGACGGTATTTCTATTGCACAGGTTGCTGAAGGTGCAATGAATGAATCTACCAACATCCTACAACGTATGCGTGATCTTTCGCTTCAATCGGCGAACGGCTCTAACTCAAAAGCAGAACGTGTAGCGATCCAAGAAGAAGTAACAGCGCTAAACGACGAGCTAAACCGTATTGCTGAAACTACCTCTTTCGGTGGTAACAAGCTTCTAAACGGTACTTACGGTACTCAGTCTTTCCAAATCGGTGCGGACTCAGGTGAAGCAGTGATGCTTTCTATGGGTAACCTACGCTCAGACACTTCAGCAATGGGTGGTAAGAGCTACGCAGCAGAAGAGGGTAAAGACGCATCTTGGACTGTTGGTGAGAAAACAGAGTTCAAAATGAGCTACACCAACAAGCAGGGTGAAGAGAAAGAGCTATCAATCAGCGCTAAGCAAGGCGATGATATTGAGCAGCTAGCGACATACATCAACGGTCAAAACGATGATGTAAAAGCCTCTGTTGGCGAAGATGGCAAACTACAAGTATTTGCTTCTTCTCAAAAAGTTGAAGGTGATGTTGAGTTTTCTGGCAACCTAGCAGACGAGATCGGCTTTGGTGGCCCGAAAGACGTAACAGTGAAAGACATCGATGTAACCACAGTAGCTGGCTCTCAAGAAGCAGTAGCGGTTATCGACGGCGCTCTTAAGTCCGTAGACAGCCAACGAGCTTCACTCGGTGCTTTCCAAAACCGCTTCAACCACGCAATCAGCAACCTAGACAACATTAATGAGAACGTTAACGCGTCTAAAAGCCGTATTAAAGATACTGATTACGCGAAGGAAACCACTGCGATGACTAAGTCGCAAATTCTTCAGCAAGCAAGTACTTCAATCCTGGCTCAAGCGAAGCAGTCTCCATCTGCAGCGCTAAGCTTGTTGGGCTAAGTGGTAAACCCAGCCTGAGGTCAACACCTTAGTGCTGGGGCACCAAAGCGATAGATTCTATCGTTAGCCCATAAGGTGGAAGGGAGATTGTAATGGATATATCCTCCTACGCATCGAACATCCAGCCTTACGGCACGCCAAATGGCACAAAGTTTGCAGATAAAAATGGCAATGATATAGGCACGTCTAGCCCAGCAAATTCAAATGGTGAGATTTCGCCGCAAAAAGCGAAAAACACCGAATACGACTTCTCTGTTCAAGCTGCGATCGAGATGGCTGAAAGCCGTCAAGAACTGAACAAAGAAGAACGTGAAAAATTGGTCGCACAAATGAATGAATTTGTAACGTCCATAAACAAAGGAGTCGTATTTCGAGTGGATGAAGAATCCGGACGAGATGTGGTGACGATTTATGAAGCCAATACCGGTGACGTGATTCGTCAAATTCCTGATGAAGAAATGCTAGTGGTATTGCGTCGCCTAGCTGAGCACACAGCCAACAGCGGGTTGTTGACTGAAAAAGTGTAAGTCGTTTTTAGAGGTGATTTGATGAGTTTAGGCCCTTTGGGGATGTCTGGCGGCATGGATATTAATTCCATGGTCAGCAAAATTGTGGATGCCGAACGCGTACCAAAGCAGCAACGTATCGACAACGAACGCACGACAATTAACGCCAGTATCAGTGCTTACGGGCGACTCAGAGAATCATTAGATACGATGAAAAATCTCATGGCGAACTTTCGTCAGGAGAAAGCATTTGCCGTTCGCACCGTCGAAACGACCAATGACAATATTGTATCTGCCACGGCAACCACAGATGCTATCGCTGGCAAATATGCTATCGATGTGTTGCAGCTTGCTCAGAGCCATAAAGTCGCTTCTGACGTATTGCCAGAAGACGCAAAATTTGGCCCTGGTAAGCTGCAGATTTCGCTTGGTGATGAGCGTTTTAATATCGATGTTCGTTCCCGATCTAAGCTCATCGATGTCGTACGCGGCATCAATGGCGCTAAAGATAACCCTGGCGTTCGTGCATCTCTTATTAACGACGTCGAAGGTCCACGCCTTATCCTTGCTTCTAACCTCTCTGGTAAGGATCATCAAATCAGAGTCAGTGTGGAGGCAGAAAAAGGCAACCCTCTTAAATATTTCGAATACCAAACATTTGAAGACCGCGTCAACGCGCTTGAAGAAGCTCGTTCAGCGGCGGAAGATGTCTTAGGTCCTCTTAAATTTCCGGAACAACCAGCAGAAGAGCTGGATGCAAACGGCAATCCTCTACCTCCAGAAGAGCAAAAAGCGGCAGACGATGTACAAGATGATGCATCGCAAGCGCCAATCTCTGCGGCGGGTGCAGAAGCAGCCAAAGCTGGTCAAGAAGCCATTGATGAAGCCAACCGACGCGCGACTTTACGCCCTGAAGACAGAATTCCAGGGTGGACAGAAACTGCGTCAGGTACTTTGTTGGACTCTTATGAAGAACCAGAGCTCGAACTCGACGAAAAGGCAATAGAGAAGGCACCAGATGTTCCAGGCTGGAATAATGCCGCATCGGGCACCCTAACCGATTCTTACGTTACGACGAAAGAGGCTAAGCAGCTTCTTGAGCAAGAAAAAGCGGAAATCGAGCAAAAAATTGCGAGTGAAAAGCAAGCGTTAGACGAAAAAGTGGCACGTGGTGAACTGTCCGAAGCGCAAGCTAAGCAAATTCATCGCGCTAAACTTGATCCTCAAGAACGTGAGCGTCTGGAAAAAATTGATGAAGCAGAAGCGAAAATCGCAAAGGCACAATCTGCTTTTGAAGAATACCTTGGAATGACAGAAGTACAACCAGGGCAAGATTCAGAAGTTCTGCTTGATGGAGTGGCAAAGCTATCTAGCCACAACAATGTGATTGAAGATGCGATCGAAGGTGTTGATTTAACACTAAAAGGCAAATCAGAACCGAATAAACCGCCTGCTGAAATTGGTGTCGAGTACGACCGTCAAAGTGTACGCAACGATATCGAAAACTTTGTGGCAGCGTATAACTCGTTTTATCAAACCTCCCAAGCGTTGGCGAGTGTGGATCCGGTAACTGGTCAAAAAGGGCCGTTGTCAGGTGACAGCACCGTACGCAGTGCAGATTCACGATTAAAATCGGTCTTTTCTACTCGAATCGATAAAGCACCTGAAAACCTAAAGTCCTTAACAGAATTTGGCATTACGACCACACGTCAAGGCACCCTAGAAATCAACTATGACATGCTAGACCGCCAGTTGAACAATAACTTCAACGAGTTAGAAAAGTTCTTCGGTGGCAACACAGGTTTTGCTAAACGAGTAGAAGATGCGATTCACGGTATCACAGGTATTACAGGCAGTATTCGTACTCGAGAAAAAAGTCTCACAGAACAAAACTACCGTTTGAGTGACGATCAAGCGGCATTAGATCGCCGCATGGAAAGCCTAGAGAAGCGTACTCATGCGAAGTTTACCGCGATGCAAGATGCGACCGGTAAAATGCAGGGCCAGTTAGGCGCTTTGATGAGTGCGTTGGGTTAATAAATGCAAAAAGAACTCATGGAAATTAGTGATATAGATCAACTAATTACGCAAGAATTAGAAAAAATTGATTTTAATGCTGAAGAAATTCTTCGCTTGGTCGATATCAGGGAACGGTTATTGCAAAACCTGTTACCAATTATTCATCAAAATCCTTTGGTTAAGCAGGATGCAGAGTGGCAAGCATTGCTAACTCGTACCAAAAGAATTGTCGAGCTGATGCAATCGGAAACGTCAAAGGTCGGAAAAGAGCTCCATAAGTTTCGTTATGGCCAGCGTTCACTTCAGCAGTACAAAAAATTTATTTAAAAGAGGATTACTATGCGCGGTTCTTTGCAAGCATACAAAAAGGTATCAGTCGACAGCCAGCTTAGCGCGGCTTCTCCGCACAAAGTCATTCAAATGCTTATGGCTGGTGCGATTGAGCGCCTTATTCAAGGTAAAGCAGCCATGCAAGCAGGCAATATTCCAGCAAAAGGTGAGCGCTTAGGTAAAGCGTTAGACATCATTATCGCGCTACGCAGCTGTCTATCTATGGATGACGGTGGTGATATTGCTTCAAACTTAGATTCACTGTATGAGTTTATGATCACGCAAATTTCTGCTGCTAACCATCAAAATGAGCCTCAGCTGATCGACGACGTTATCGACATTATCCGTGAGATCAAGTCCGCTTGGGACCAAATCCCAACAGAGTTTCATAATCTTACCGCTGCTGAAGTTGGTATTTAATAGTCAAAACAATGCGTTAAGATACTAGACGAATATATTTGTCAATTGCGCAACGAGTTGTGTAGCAAAGTTTCTATCAAGCTCACACCTCTCCATTGCTTGGTTGCCTTATTTTTATATTCAAATAAAATAGAAGCCATTAGTAGCCCTAATGGCTTTTTTGTTGCTGATTTTCCTATTTTGTCTATCGTAAATTGAGTGTGGTGGTTCTGCCTTCTTTAGCACCCAATTGCGCAAATCAAGGTTTGGCCGCAACGCACCTAAAATAAAGGCAATCATTCTTACTTATGCATGGTTTGGCAAAGCTGCTTGTAATTGATGATGACGCATCAAGTCGTTTAAATTTAAGCAATATATTGGAATTTGTTGGAGAAAATTGCGAAGCGGTCAGTTCTGATCAGCTCAGCGATGTTGATTGGTCTAGCGTATGGTCGTGCTGTATTGTTGGTAATATTCCAGCAGGTCAAGCGGCGAGTACGGTTATCTCTCATTTAAACAGCGCTTACCACATCCCTCTTCTAGTCATGGGCCGTTTTCCTTTGCCTGTTGATGATCTTCCAAATTTTGTTGGTGAACTAGAGCTGCCGCTTAATTACCCACAGCTTAGTGAAGCGTTACGCCACTGCAAAGATTTTCTGGGGCGAAAAGGAGTGAATGTTGTTGCTAGTGCACGCAAAAACACGCTTTTTCGCAGCTTAGTTGGTCAAAGTAGAGGTATTCAAGAAGTTCGACACCTGATCGAGCAAGTATCAAACACGGAAGCAAACGTGTTGATCTTAGGTGAGTCCGGTACGGGTAAAGAAGTTGTTGCGCGTAACATCCACTATCACTCTTCATACCGCGATGGCGCATTTGTACCTATTAACTGTGGTGCAATACCGCCTGAGCTCCTAGAAAGCGAATTATTTGGTCACGAAAAAGGCGCGTTTACTGGTGCGTTAACTGCCCGTAAAGGTCGATTTGAGCTCGCAGACGGTGGCACTATCTTTCTTGATGAGATTGGCGATATGCCAATGTCGATGCAAGTAAAGTTGCTTCGTGTATTGCAAGAACGCTGCTTTGAACGTGTAGGTGGCAATAGTACCATCAAGGTAAATGTTCGAGTTGTGGCGGCGACACACCGTAATCTAGAAAATATGATTGAAGAAGGCACGTTCCGAGAAGACTTGTTCTATCGTCTGAACGTGTTTCCGATTGAGATGCCAGCGCTGAAAGAGCGCAAACAAGATATACCATTGCTGCTGCAAGAACTGATGACACGTTTAGAGGCGGAGGGCGGACAACCTATCTGTTTTACACCTCGTGCAATCAACTCACTGATGGAGCATAACTGGCCGGGCAACGTACGCGAGTTGGCTAATCTTGTTGAGCGAATGATTATTCTGTATCCAAATAGCTTAGTGGATGTAAACCATCTACCAACCAAATATCGCTACAGTGACATCCCAGAGTTCCAACCAGAGAGCAATCCATTTGTTTCGGTGGAAGAGCAAGAGCGTGATGTATTCCAAGATATCTTCTCTGAAGATTTTAGCTTTGAAGATCAAGACGACCTTGATCACAGCATGAACGCCCCGCAAGCGCTGCCACCGGAAGGGGTTAATTTGAAAGAGCTGCTGGCTGATTTAGAAGTTAATATGATCAGCCAAGCATTAGAAGCGCAGGGTGGCGTTGTAGCAAGAGCGGCGGACATGCTGGGTATGCGACGTACTACGCTGGTGGAAAAAATGCGTAAGTACAACTTACAGCGCTAGGTAAAGTGAAGTTTTAAGACGATATCTGAATAATCACTTGGGCTGGTTAACATCGCTTTTCTGGCATCCAAAACCGTTATCTCTGAGTGTCAACTTATTGTCGATGGCTTAACGTCCTGATAAATATAAAAAATAGCTTGGTACGCTAATTGCTTACCAAGCTATTTTAGTTTTAGCGGCGATATTTCGACAGGCAGTAATGGATAACAACACCAATCAATCCCATTTAGATTCCGTAGAGAATCAGGTTGAGCGCTACAAACAGGTGCTCGATGTGATGCCTGCTGGAGTGATTTTGCTCGATACGTACGGAGTAGTGCGTGAAGCAAATCCAGAAGCGCACCGAATTCTTGAGATTCCACTGGTTAACGAAAAATGGTTCAACGTTATCCAGGCGGTGTTTGACCCACGTGAAGATGATGGCCACGAAGTTTCATTACGTAATGGCCGTAAAGTTCGACTCGCCATCTCGGCGTCCACAACAGGTCAATTGATCCTGATTACCGATTTAACCGAAACCCGTTTACTTCAAGCTCGTGTCAGTGATTTACAGCGCTTATCGTCGTTAGGACGTATGGTTGCGTCGCTTGCTCACCAAGTAAGAACGCCGCTGTCGAGCGCTATGTTATATGCATCCAATTTGGGAGCGCCAAATCTTCCTCCAGCGACAAAAGATCGCTTCCAAACCAAATTAATGGATCGACTGCACGATTTGGAAAAGCAGGTTAATGATATGCTGCTTTTTGCTAAAGGTGGTGATAATAAGGTCATTAAGCCATTTACGATTGCCCAGTTGGTAGCGGAATATCAGCCGATGGTCGAAACCGCGCTAAAAAACAACAGTATTGATTACTGCCTAGAAGTGGAAGAAGAACAAACTGAGCTACTAGGCAATGCGAACGCCATTGCATCCGCATTGAGTAATCTGGTCATGAATGCGATTCAAATGTCTGGTAAAGAATCGCAAGTCGATATTTTTTTCCGCCCGGTAAATGGTGAGTTACGCATTTCTGTGCAAGACAGCGGACCGGGTGTGCCCGAAGAACTGCAAGCCAAAATCATGGAGCCATTTTTTACCACACGTTCTCAAGGAACTGGATTAGGGTTGGCAGTTGTTCAAATGGTTTGCCGTGCCCATGACGGTCGATTGGAACTTATTTCAGAGCAGGGTGATGGAGCCTGCTTCACCATGTGCATTCCGCTAGAGCGAGTGCAAACAGAAGCGCAATAAGCGGCTTTTGGTAATAACAATTTCTGGAGAATCATAATGGCGCAAAGCAAAGTGCTGATCGTAGAAGACGATGAAGGTCTTCGTGAAGCCCTAGTCGATACTCTGGCTCTGGCAGGGTATGAATGGTTGGAAGCGGACTGTGCTGAAGATGCACTGTTGAAGCTGAAATCGAATACGGTTGATATCGTCGTTTCTGATGTGCAAATGGCGGGTATGGGTGGCTTAGCTCTGCTCAAAAGCATCAAGCAGAATTGGCCTAACTTACCAGTGTTGCTAATGACGGCGTACGCCAATATTGAAGATGCCGTGTCTGCAATGAAAGATGGCGCGATCGACTACATGGCGAAACCATTTGCACCAGAAGTGTTGCTAAATATGGTCAGTCGTTATGCACCGATAAAAAGTGATGACAACGGTGATGCTATCGTTGCTGATGAGAAAAGTCTGCGCTTACTCGCGTTGGCCGATAAAGTGGCGCGTACAGATGCGAATGTTATGGTGCTAGGTCCGAGTGGCTCAGGTAAAGAAGTGATGTCGCGCTATATTCACAACGCGTCGAATCGTAAAAATGGTCCTTTTGTCGCAATTAACTGTGCCGCGATTCCTGACAATATGCTCGAAGCAACACTGTTTGGCTATGAAAAGGGCGCATTTACTGGTGCTGTTCAGGCATGCCCAGGAAAGTTTGAACAAGCACAAGGTGGCACAATCTTGCTTGATGAAATCAGCGAAATGGACTTGAACCTGCAAGCGAAGTTATTGCGTGTTTTGCAAGAGCGAGAAGTAGAGCGCCTAGGCAGTCGCAAAAGCATCAAGTTAGATGTTCGTGTGTTAGCGACGAGTAACCGTGATCTTAAGCAATACGTGTCAGAAGGAAACTTCAGAGAGGACTTATATTACCGCCTGAATGTATTCCCAATTGCGTGGCCTGCACTTAAAGAACGTAAAGGCGATATTGCACCGCTTGCCAAGCATCTTGCTGAGCGTCATTGCAGCAAAATGGGCATGCCAGTGCCTCAATTCTCGACCGTTGCGTTAGAAAAACTATTGCAATACCCTTGGCCGGGCAATGTTCGTGAATTGGATAACGTGGTTCAACGAGCGCTGATATTAAGTGAAAATGGCGACATCGATGCAGAGCACATTTTGCTTGAGGGCGTAGATTGGCAAGATGCCAATAGCTTGCAACACGTGGTGCAAAACGCAGATATGGTCGTGCCCAATGTTAAGCCAGTTGCGCAAGCTGAGAGTGTCAGCCGTCCAGTAACTGGTGGAGAAGGCTTAGGCAGCGAGCTGCGCGATCAAGAATACGCCATTATTTTGGAGACTTTGGTTGAGTGTAATGGTCGACGCAAAGAAATGGCGGAGAAACTGGGTATAAGCCCTCGAACCTTGCGCTATAAGCTTGCCAAAATGCGTGATGCTGGTATAGATATCCCGAATTAACACAGACAACGGCCATAAGACGAAAAGTGTAAGTAAATTGATTGCTAATGTCTTATGGCACGTTAATTGCTGTGTCAATAATCAGTTTTGTTAATAGTCAATCTTTTGGCTTAGAGGTGCTAATGAAAATTGATGGTATTCAGGCAGAAATGCGCGCCATGATGGTAGAAGCAACCAATACGGCTCCTACTGCAAGTGGGGCGAAAGTTGGAGCAGATTTTAACGATCTCCTAACTAAAGCCATCAATAACGTGAACACACTTCAAAAAGCATCTGGTGATTTACAAACCCGTTTTGATCGTGGTGATGCCGATGTATCCCTTTCTGACGTTATGATCGCTCGTAACAAGTCTAGTGTCGCTTTTGATGCGACGGTTCAAATTCGCAATAAACTCGTTGAGGCATATAAAGACCTCATGAACATGCCAGTGTAATTTAGGTAATAAGTGTGGCAGACAAGTCTACAGATTTAACCGTCACTGAAGGCGGCTCAGATGGTGCACTGGTAGCAAGTTCCGATGTGGATGTGGAGAGTCAAAATCCAGATCTAGAGGAGCGCAGTGCGTCAAAATTCGATATGGCAGTGGGCGACCTCGATTTACTTCGTCAGGTTGTGCTTGTGCTGTCGATCTCCATCTGTGTTGCATTGATCGTGATGCTGTTCTTTTGGGTCAAAGAACCGGAGATGCGCCCACTTGGTGCGTATGAGACCGAAGAATTGATCCCCGTTCTGGATTATCTGGACCAGCAGAAAATCAATTATAAGCTTGATGGCAATACTGTTTCTGTTGAATCGAGTGAGTACAACTCGATCAAACTTGGCATGGTTCGTTCCGGCGTTAACCAAGCTACAGAAGCGGGCGATGATATTTTGCTGCAAGACATGGGTTTTGGTGTTTCACAACGTCTCGAGCAAGAGCGTCTCAAACTCAGTCGAGAGCGCCAATTAGCTCAAGCAATTGAAGAAATGAAGCAAGTTCGCAAAGCACGAGTGTTATTGGCACTGCCAAAGCACAGCGTGTTTGTGCGTCATAACCAGGAAGCGTCTGCGTCGGTATTTTTGACATTGTCGACAGGCACGAACCTTAAGCAGCAAGAAGTGGATTCTATTGTCGACATGGTAGCGAGTGCCGTGCCGGGAATGAAAACTTCTCGAATTACCGTCACAGATCAGCATGGCCGCTTACTCAGCTCAGGCTCCCAAGATCCCGCTTCTGCGGCGCGACGCAAAGAACAAGAATTAGAACGCAGCCAAGAGCAAGCGCTGCGCGAAAAAATTGATTCCGTACTATTACCCATTTTAGGTTATGGCAACTATACGGCGCAGGTTGATATCCAAATGGATTTCAGTGCGGTTGAACAAACTCGCAAACGCTTTGATCCGAACACCCCTGCGACCCGCAGTGAGTACGCACTCGAAGATTACAATAACGGTAACATGGTAGCGGGTATTCCGGGTGCGTTGAGTAATCAGCCTCCAGCGGATGCCTCAATTCCGCAAGATGTGGCTCAAATGAAAGATGGTTCTGTCATGGGGCAGGGTTCAGTTCGTAAAGAGTCCACGCGTAACTTCGAGCTAGATACCACCATCAGCCACGAGCGAAAGCAGACCGGAACGGTGGCTCGTCAGACCGTTTCTGTTGCGATTAAAGACCGTCGTCAAGTTAACCCTGATACGGGTGAAGTGACTTATACCCCAATGTCCGAATCTGAAATCAATGCCATTCGCCAAGTATTAATTGGTACCGTCGGCTTTGATCAAGGTCGTGGCGATTTACTGAATGTATTGAGTGTAAAGTTTGCTGAGCCAGAGGCTGAGCAGCTAGAAGAACCACCAATTTGGGAGCACCCTAACTTCAGTGATTGGGTTCGTTGGTTCGCAAGTGCATTAGTGATTATTGTGGTTGTGTTGGTTCTGGTTCGCCCAGCAATGAAGAAATTGCTTAACCCTACCAGCGATGATGAAGACGAAATGTACGGACCAGACGGCTTGCCGATTGGTGCGGATGGTGAAACTAGCTTGATTGGTAGTGACATCGAAAGCAGCGAACTGTTCGAGTTTGGCTCAAGTATTGATTTGCCAAACCTTCATAAAGATGAAGATGTATTGAAAGCGGTTCGCGCTCTGGTTGCGAATGAACCTGAACTGGCTGCTCAAGTAGTGAAAAACTGGATGAATGACAATGGCTAACGATATCGTACCTCAAGATGACAACGCCGCGGGAATGCCAGTAGAGCTGGATGTTTCAACCATTACTGGCGAAGAAAAAGCGGCAATTTTGCTACTGAGCCTTAATGAACAAGATGCAGCTGGCATTATCCGTCACCTAGAACCAAAACAGGTTCAGCGTGTTGGTAGTGCGATGGCTCGCGCGAAGGATCTCAGCCAAGACAAGGTATCTGCTGTTCATCGTGCGTTTTTGGAGGATATCCAGAAATACACCAACATTGGTATGGGCAGCGAAGACTTTATGCGTAATGCATTGGTTGCCGCTCTTGGTGAAGACAAAGCCAACAACTTAGTTGACCAGATCCTACTTGGTACGGGCTCAAAAGGTTTGGATTCTTTGAAATGGATGGACCCACGCCAAGTGGCGAGCATTATTGTCAATGAACACCCACAGATTCAAACTATCGTACTGTCTTATTTAGAAGCAGACCAATCTGCAGAGATTTTGTCTCAGTTCCCTGAGCGCGTGCGTTTGGATCTGATGATGCGTATTGCCAACCTTGAAGAAGTTCAGCCATCAGCATTGGCAGAGCTGAACGAAATCATGGAGAAACAGTTCGCGGGTCAAGCGGGTGCACAAGCAGCCAAAATTGGCGGCCTGAAAGCAGCAGCGGAGATCATGAACTACCTAGACAACAACGTCGAAGGTTTGTTGATGGAACAAATTCGCGATCAGGACGAAGACATGGCGACGCAAATCCAAGACCTAATGTTTGTCTTCGAAAACTTAGTCGAGGTGGACGACCAAGGTATTCAGAAGTTGCTGCGTGACGTACCACAAGACGTGTTGCAAAAAGCACTCAAAGGTGCAGATGACTCGTTACGTGAGAAAGTCTTCAAGAACATGTCTAAACGTGCTGCTGATATGATGCGTGATGACATAGAAGCGATGCCGCCAGTACGAGTGGCAGATGTAGAAGCCGCTCAGAAAGAAATCTTAGCAATTGCCCGTCGAATGGCGGATGCTGGTGAGCTCATGTTGTCTGGCGGTGCTGACGAATTCTTATAATTTCTATTGCTTCGCAATTATCCTATTGCGGAGCACCCTCACTTCTTAATCGAACACACAATAGGTAACCCATGGCTGGCGATAGAAAACGTGGATTTATCCGTCCTGATGAAGATGATTCGATGATCGAACCTCAACGTTGGGGGCTGCCTGATTATGGCGAGCCTAAAGCCAAACAAGCAAAACAAACCGCGTTCAACTATGACCCGGGATGGGTGCCGAATTTTGATGAGCCTGAAGAAGAGCAGCCACTTGCGCTAACCGAAGAACAAATTGAACTGATTAAGCAAGGTGCTTATCAAGAAGGCTTACATCAAGGTCAGGAAGCTGGCTTTAAGCAAGGTTACGACAAAGGTAAAGAAGAAGGGTTGCAAGCCGGCCATGCTGAAGGTCTTGAGCTCGGAAAAGCTGAAGGGGTGACTGCAGGGCAAGAATACATTCAGCAGCAAGTTGAAACCTTTATGAACTTGGCCAATCAGTTTGCTCAACCTTTGGAGTTGATGAATGCTCAGGTTGAAAAGCAGCTGGTGGATATGGTGCTCTGCTTAGTCAAAGAAGTGGTGCACGTTGAAGTACAAACCAACCCTCAAATTATTTTAGATACAGTGAAGCAGTCGGTCGAAGCGCTACCAATATCAGGCCACCCTATTACCTTGCACCTGAATCCAGAAGATGTCGCGATTATTCGTTCAGCTTATGGTGAAGAAGACCTTAATTGTCGCAACTGGACGTTAGTTGCTGAGCCATCGCTCAATCGAGGTGACGTCCAGATTGAAGCCGGTGAATCAAGCATTAATTATCGCATGGAAGAACGCGTCAAAAGCGTATTGCACAGCTTTTGTGGCGCAAACCGTCATCAAGAGGGTGAGTAATCCATGCAAGCACTCGCTGACCGCTTAAAAAGCTACAAAGTTGAAGGCCTTACGACGCGCCCTGTCGCCTCTGGCAAACTGGTGCGTGTGGTTGGGTTAACGTTGGAAGCAACCGGCTGTCGCGCACCAATTGGCAGTTTATGCTTAGTGGAAACCATGTCAGGTCAGATGGAAGCTGAGGTTGTCGGCTTTTCAGGTGACGACCTATTTTTAATGCCAAGCGAACAAATTACGGGCATTTTACCTGGCGCGAGAGTCACCCCTTTAACCAGTGACGCTGGTTTGCCTGTCGGCATGGAGTTACTTGGGCGCGTGATAGACGGGGTTGGGAATCCACTTGATGGACTTGGCCCTTTGTATACCGATCACCGTGCCTCTTTTAATGCCGAGCCGATCAACCCGTTGGCTCGAAAACCAATTTCTGAACCGCTCGATGTTGGCCTAAAAGCCATCAATGGTTTGTTGACGGTTGGTAAAGGTCAGCGTATCGGTCTGTTTGCAGGTTCTGGTGTGGGTAAATCGGTCACGCTTGGCATGATGACGCGAGGCACCACCGCACAGGTTGTGGTCGTCGGCCTGATAGGTGAGCGTGGACGTGAAGTTAAAGAGTTCATCGAAGAGATCCTGGGTGAGGACGGTCGCCGCCGCTCAGTGGTGGTCGCGGCGCCTGCCGATGCTTCACCTCTAATGCGCTTAAAGGGGTGCCAAACGGCATTAACGATTGCTGAATACTTCCGGGACCAAGGGTTAGATGTTCTGCTATTGATGGACTCGTTGACTCGTTTTGCACAAGCACAGCGCGAAATCGCACTTTCTGTTGGTGAGCCGCCAGCGACGAAAGGCTACCCGCCTTCTGTATTTGCCAAGCTGCCAGCGCTGGTTGAGCGAGCGGGTAATGGAAGTGCCGAACAAGGCTCGATTACGGCGTTCTTTACCGTGTTGACCGAAGGGGATGATTTGCAAGATCCGATAGCGGACGCATCGCGAGCCATTCTTGATGGCCATATTGTACTTTCTCGTGAAATGGCGGATGCAGGCCATTATCCGGCGATTGATGTCGAGAAGTCGGTGAGCCGTGTTATGCCGCAAATCACGACCGAAGAGCACGTTCTGATGTCAAAAGCGGTGCGACAGGTCTTGTCTATTTGTCGCAAGAATCAAGATTTGGTCTCGATTGGAGCGTACAAACCGGGTACCGATCCTGCTATTGATGGCGCATTTACTTTGAAACCGAAGTTAGACGAATACTTGCAGCAGAGCATGAAAGAATCGGTGCCATACGATATGTGCGTCAATATGCTTAGAAACATTTTGGGTGGGTGATAGCGCATGAATAATGCGATGGAGTTTCTACTTGAGCAAACTAAGGATCGTGAAGACCAAGCTGTGCTTGCACTGAACAAAGCGCGTTCTGAACTCGAAGATTATTACCGTCAGGTTGAACAAATTGAAAAGTATCGGCTTGATTATTGCCAGCAACTCGTCGACCGTGGTCAGGCGGGCCTAACGGCAAGTCAATATGGACACTTAAATCGATTCCTTACCCAGCTAGATGAAACTTTATCTAAGCAAAAGCAAGCAGAAAGTCATTTCAAAGAGCAGGTTGAAAACTGTAAAGAATATTGGTTAACCGTGCGTAAAGAACGCAAATCCTATGAGTGGATGATAGACAAACGCGAAAAAGAGAAACAACTTGCTGAAGCTAAGCGCGAACAAAAGCAAATGGACGAGTTTTCCACCTTACTTTACAGTCGAAAACCACATCGTTTCTAAAGGTTATCGGTTCGATATTGCATTACGGTGTTGCAGCTGACTACATCTCTACCGATTCAAGTAAGGTAACTTTGATTGAGTCTTGTTCAATTAACTCAAACACCTTCGGTCGAATCTCGCGAACCCACCACTCGTTGTATGTTTTTTCGTAGAGAGCCTGGCGTGCTTGTTCATTGTCGAACTCTCTAAGCCAAACAAAATAGTCATGTCCATCATCACCAGTGTGGACGTAAGTATTCAGTACACGCATGCCTTGTGAACGTTGATAGGGCAACAGTTCTTCCTTCATCCAACTTAGCCACTGTTCTGTTTTGCCTGCTTTGATTCTATATTGGCGTAATTCTGTGATCTTCAAAGTGATTCCTTAATTGTTAAGCCAAGTGTCTGTTTACGCTTATCGTTTTTCAAAGTCAATCAAGTAGCTGTACATCATGTTAGGAACCAGGTTCTCGGATAGTACTGTTGATGTTTGTTCCATAAACATGCCATCTATTAGCTTGCCGAGAATTGGCTCAATATTGTGGTGTGATTTTTGCATTTTAGCTGTCAGTGTCGGGTCTTTTAGACCTTAGTTTGCCGCCAGTGTTGCTGTCTGTCAGCGATATACTCAGAGCCACGAGAACGAGAGTTTCTAAATGAGTGTGAATTTGTCCCATGTATCTGCGACTACCAAGACGCCAGTTTCTGATGTGTCCGCTAAAGCGTCCGCAGGGAGCACTGAAAGCAAGGGATTTTTAGAAACGTTAACCGATGCGTTTACTGGTAAAGAAAAGCCCGAAAAAGTAGCAACAGAATCGACAGTGGTTGAAGAAAAAGAAAGAGCGGATGTAGGCAGTACTTCTTCTGCTAACGTCTCGGACGAATTGTTGGCGCAAGAAAGCCAAGAATCCGTCAGTGACGGGACCCATGATTTTGATGAAATATCAGCAAACAAACCGAATGCAACCTTAAGTGAAGAAGTAAGTTTACAAAAGGCGAGTAACACCACACCTTTGGAGCATGATGTTGAAGCTATTGAAAAAGCGAAATCAACATCAATTGATACGAGTAACCCATCAAATACAATGGACGTAAAAAGCACGATGGGCGAAGGACAACAGCTTCTTGGTCGAATTGAACAAGCGAATCAAACCCTGAATGCGAGTAATGCATCCATCGATAGTGGCAAAGTTTTGCCTCAGAGAGCGAATTTAGTACGTTCGTTCCACGAGCAAGCAACCGTTTCGGCAAACCTTGATGAGTTGGCTTTGAATGAAACGCCATCAGTTCATTCGCTTGAACAAGCACAGATGATCCCAGGGCAAGACTTAGAGCCAATTTTAGATAAGAATGGTCAACCTATCGATGTCGACAAACTTTCGCCTGAGTTTGCTGCTTGGCAAGAGCTAGCGAAACAAGCCAGCCATCCGATGGCTAAGAGCGCAGTCAGTGGTGAAGTAGCTAATGATCTGTCGCCGTTGTTAACAGACGTTGATGGTTCCAACATCGACGCGCTTCCACGAGTCTCCTTGGATGAACTTGAAGTTATAGATACTAAGTTGGCGCAAGGAAAACCACTGACTCAGCAAGAAGCTCAGATCATTGAAGGGTTGAAACAAGGAAGGATCACGGCGGATATTCCTGATCAAGACCTTGCCCAATTTGTTGCGCTCCCTAATGACATTAAACAGATTCTCGCAGAGCAACAAGTACAACATAATTTAACTCGCCAGGCTGGACCTATGGCAGTGTCTCAGCAAATCCAGCATGCAGCGGCTCAAGTACCCCAACCACAAGCTGCTAATAGTGGAGATAAAGTCGTATTATCTCCAACGCCCGATACGTTGATAGCCGCGCAAGTGCCGACGTCGCTTCAAGGTGTGAAAGACGGAGAGATTAGCCAGAAAGTGATGAACGCAGCATTGGCGACTGGTGCGCTAAAGGCGACTGTGGATAAACAAGATAAGTCGGACCTCCAACATGGCTTCGCTGGACAGCTTCAGGCTATGGCAGGTCAGCAAGGAATTAATGTGCAGCAACAAACGCGTATTGATGCTGCACAACAAGCTCAGCTTCCGTTGCAACTAACTAAAGAGCTAGCCAACGAGCAAGTTGCGGAAAAAGTGCAAATGATGATGTCGAAGAATCTGAAAAATCTCGATATTCGTCTTGATCCACCAGAGTTAGGTCGTATGCAAATTCGTATGACCATGAATAACGACGTTGCCAATGTACATTTTACAGTGAACAACCCGCAAGCTCGTGACATTATTGAACAGACGCTCCCTCGTTTGAGAGAAATGCTAGCGCAACAAGGTATGCAGCTGGCTGATTCTTCCGTCCAGCAACAAAACAGCGGGCAACAGCAAGGTAGGTATACTGCTGAACAACATGGTCAAAGCGCGCAAAGTGGCGGTTTTTCTGGACAGTCCGAAGAGGGTTTTGAATCTGATGTCAATCTGGATTTGAATGTCGCTTCAAAGCGTGATGGAATTAGTTTTTACGCATAAAAGGCCGTTTAACGGCAATGGCATACGGTTACCAAGCAACTCACTAAAACGTCTTGGTAACTCAAAAGAACAATAAGAGACAAGAATGGCAGAAGAACAGTTACAAGGGGCCGATGCGCCGAAAGGAAAAAGCAAGTTACTTATCATCATCATCGCTGTTGTAGTATTACTACTTGGTGGCGGGGCAGCGGCATTTTTTCTAATGGGCTCTGATGAACCTGCTCAGGCTGAATCGTCTCAACAGGCTCAAGTGAAGGCATCGGATGCTGCGCCCATCGCGTATGTGAATCTTCCTCAGGCATTTGTATTTAACGTTACTGGGGATAGCCGCGATAGGTTGGTTCAAATTAAAGCGCAGTTAATGGTTCGCGGTGCAGAAAATGAAGAGTTGGCGCGGTATCATTCGCCACTGATTGAAAGCTCTATGCTATCAACGTTTGCTTCCGCGACGGTTGATCAATTGCGCTCTCCTACAGGACGAGTGGAATTGCGCGATCGTGCTTCCGAAGATATCAAAGCAGCGCTGAATGCTGCGGTCGGTAAGCCAGTGATTGAAAAAGTACTGTTTACAGATTTTGTTATTCAATAGGTAAAACGTGACCGATCTATTAAGCCAAGACGAAATTGATGCGCTATTGCATGGGGTTGACGATGTTGATGACGTCGATGAACCGATAGAAAACGACACTGAGGGTGCCGTCAATTTTGATTTCTCGTCGCAAGACAGAATCGTACGTGGTCGAATGCCGACGCTCGAACTTATCAACGAGCGCTTTGCACGGCACATGCGTATTAGTCTGTTTAATATGCTGCGTAAAACGGCAGAGGTGTCGATCAATGGCGTGCAGATGATGAAGTTTGGTGAATACCAGAACACATTGTACGTGCCAACCAGTTTGAACATGGTGCGTTTTCGTCCGTTAAAAGGCACTGCGTTGATCACCATGGAGGCTCGTTTAGTCTTTATTCTGGTAGAAAACTTCTTTGGCGGTGATGGTCGATTCCACGCCAAAATCGAAGGCCGCGAATTTACCCCAACGGAACGCCGCATCATTCAGTTGTTACTGAAAATTGTATTTGAAGATTATAAAGAAGCGTGGTCGCCAGTGATGGGGGTAGAGTTCGAATATCTCGACTCTGAAGTAAACCCAAGCATGGCAAACATTGTCAGCCCGACAGAAGTGATTGTCGTGAGTTCATTCCATATAGAAGTTGACGGCGGTGGCGGCGATTTTCATGTCGTTATGCCTTACTCCATGGTTGAGCCTATCCGTGAACTATTGGATGCAGGTGTTCAGTCCGACAAGATGGAAACGGACGTTCGCTGGAGCTCAGCACTACGTGAAGAGATCATGGATTGTCCGGTTAACTTCCGCGTGAACTTGCTCGAAAAAGACATTTCTTTGCGTGATCTCATGGAGCTGCAACCGGGCGACATCATCCCGATTGAAATGCCAGAACATGCGACGATGTTTGTAGAAGACCTACCGACCTATCGCGTAAAAATGGGTCGTTCGGAAGACAAATTAGCGGTGCAAATTTCTGAGGAAATTGAGCGCCCACATGTCGTCAAAACAGATTTAGCTTTCTTAGGTAAAGACATCATGTCCGAGCTTGAGAATGAAGACGATATAGACCATTAAGATACCTTATTAAACAGACATGCTATGGCATGAGTAAGGCGTAACACAGGATAGAAAAATGGAACCAAGTGACGATCAAAAGCTAGCAGACGAATGGGCAGCCGCTCTTGGCGAAGACCCGTCTGCCCCTTCTGTAGACGTAGATGAAGTATTGGCTGCGCCACTGGAAGAGCTAAAAGACACTTCAAGCCCAATTAGCGAAGATGAGCGTCGTAAACTCGACACTATTATGGATATCCCGGTGACGATTTCGATGGAAGTCGGTCGTTCTCAAATTAGCATTCGGAACCTGTTGCAGCTTAACCAAGGTTCGGTTGTTGAGTTGGATCGTCTAGCCGGTGAGTCGCTCGACGTATTGGTTAACGGTACTTTGATTGCTCACGGCGAAGTCGTGGTCGTCAACGATAAGTTTGGTATCCGTTTGACGGATGTGATCAGCCAAACTGAACGAATTAAGAAGCTGCGTTAAGATGAGTCGTTCAATCAAAATGCGATTGAAGCAAATCACTGGAGCACTGAGCTTAATGCTAAGTGCTCCTTATGCATTTGCTGCCGCACCAAATAATCTGGATCTAGCGACGACACTTGGCTCGCTTGTGCTTGTAATCGGCGTGATTCTTTTGCTGGCTTGGTTGCTGAAACGTATGCAAGTACCAGCGATGGGACAACAAAAGGGCTTGCGTATAGTGAGTCAGTTGCCAGTGGGTACAAAAGAAAGAATCGCAGTAGTTCAAGTGGGTGAAGAACAGTTTTTGGTTGGGATTACTAGCCAATCGATCCAAACTTTAGCCAAGTTAGATAAGCCACTGAAAGAGGAAGAGTTGGCGACCAATGCTTTTGCGACTCAATTTAGCCAGCTGATCAAAAAACATGACAAAGGGTAATCCAATTCGTTTGCTCCTGAGTACGTTGTTACTTTTTGTCGGCGTGCTGTTTTCTTCATTTACCTTTGCTGAAGCAGAGGAGTCAGCGCTGCCAGATAACTTAGCCGATGGAAGTAGTGTTACAGTTCAGGCTATGCAAAGTGATACTGGTGCTAGCCGTGCTATGTCCGTTTCTAGTGGCGGTGGTATTCCAGCATTCACCATGACCACGAACCCTGATGGCAGTGAAGACTACTCGGTTACACTACAAATTTTAGCGTTAATGACCATGCTTGGCTTCTTGCCTGCCATGGTGATTCTGATGACCTCGTTCACTCGAATTGTGGTGGTGATGTCGATATTGCGTCAGGCAATGGGTTTGCAACAAACGCCTTCTAATCAGGTTATTATTGGTATTGCGCTGTTTTTGACCTTTTTTGTTATGTCTCCTGTCCTGAACGAAATCAACGACAAAGCTGTTCAGCCTTATTTGAACGAGCAAGTCACGGCGCGAGAAGCGTTTGATGCTGCACAAGCGCCAATGAAAGCATTTATGCTTAAGCAGACCCGAATCAAAGACTTGGAGACGTTCGTAACCATGTCAGGAGAGCAAGTCGAGAATCCAGAAGATGTGTCGATGGCGGTGTTGATTCCGGCTTTTATCACCTCAGAGCTAAAAACTGCATTCCAAATTGGCTTTATGCTCTTCTTGCCGTTTTTGATTATTGACCTTGTAGTCGCTTCGGTACTGATGGCAATGGGTATGATGATGTTGTCACCAATGATTGTTTCGTTGCCGTTCAAGTTGATGTTGTTCGTATTGGTCGATGGTTGGAACTTGATACTCTCGACACTTGCGGGCAGCTTTGCCCTTTAGATAAGCGCAGATAGAGGATAAGACATGACACCAGAAATGTTTGTCGAGCTTTTCCGTGAAGCACTTTGGATGGTGCTTATCATGGTCTGCGCCATTATCATCCCAAGCTTGCTTATCGGCCTTGTAGTTGCGATTTTTCAAGCTGCGACATCCATCAACGAACAAACATTGAGCTTCTTACCGCGTTTGATTGTCACGCTTTTGGCCCTGATGCTGTTTGGGCATTGGATGACGCAAATGTTGATGGAATATTTCTATGGCTTGATTGAACGCTTACCTCAGGTGCTTTATTAGAGGCGCCTATGGAGTACCCCACTAGCGTTGTCTTAGATTGGATCGCAAACTACTTCTGGCCCTATGTTCGTATCTCATCCATGTTGATGGTGATGACAGTAACCGGGGCCCGATTTGTTTCGCCAAGAATCCGCCTTTACCTCGGTTTTGCCATCACTTTCGCTGTCATGCCAGCCATCCCCGCCGTACCTCAGGACATTGAGCTACTCTCGTTTCGTGGCTTCATGACCATTGCCGAGCAAATGATCATCGGCATAGCGATGGGTATGGTTACTCAATTTATGATTCAAACCTTTGTCCTACTTGGTCAAATATTGGGTATGCAATCAAGTTTGGGCTTTGCTTCTATGGTTGATCCCGCAAATGGTCAGAACACGCCATTGCTTGGCCAGTTATTCATGTTCTTAACGACAATGTTTTTCCTTGCCACCGATGGACACTTAAAAATGCTGCAATTGGTGGTGTTCAGTTTTAAAACTTTGCCGATTGGCTCCGGCTCGCTCAACGCGGTTGATTTCCGTGAAATGGCAGGCTGGCTTGGTATTATGTTCCAAACGGCATTGAGTATGTCTCTATCCGGCATTATTGCACTACTGACCATTAACTTGTCGTTTGGTGTAATGACCCGTGCCGCACCACAGCTGAATATCTTCTCGCTTGGTTTTGCTTTTGCTTTGATGGTGGGTCTATTACTTTGTTGGTACATACTGGCTGGTCTATACAGTCATTATGAAATGTTCTGGACAGTGGGTGAGGCGCAGATTTGTCGGCTTATTCGCTTGGAGTGCTAAGATTTGGCAGAATCAGACGGTCAGGAACGCACCGAAGAAGCCACGCCCCGACGGTTACAACAAGCCAGAGAAAAGGGGCAGCTCGCTCGATCTAAAGAGCTGGCATCAGCATCTGTGCTGATCGTTGGCGCCATTTCATTGATGTGGTTTGGCGAGGCGTTAGCACGTTCATTGTTTTCCATCATGAGCCGTTTATTTGATCTTCAACGAGAAGAGATTTTCGATACTGCAAAACTGTTTGATATCGCTTTGGGCGCGATGAGTGATTTGTTGTTCCCACTATTTTTGGTGTTAGCGACATTGTTTACCGCCGCCATGATTGGAGCAGCAGGTGTGGGAGGAATCAGTTTTTCTGCCCAAGCGGCCATGCCCAAGCTGTCGAAAATGAATCCGCTTAGCGGCTTAAAGCGAATGGTTGGAATGCAAAGCTGGGTAGAGTTGATCAAATCAATCCTTAAAGTGGTTCTGGTCACTGGTGTCGCCATCTATTTGATCCAAGCATCGCAGGCCGATCTGATTCAATTGAGCATGGATGTGTATCCGCAAAACATCTTCCATGCTTTAGATATTTTGCTGAACTTTATTCTGCTGATCAGTTGCTCGCTATTGATTGTGGTTGCCATCGATATTCCATTTCAAATCTGGCAGCACGCTGATCAGTTAAAAATGACGAAGCAAGAAGTCAAAGACGAATACAAAGAGACTGAAGGTAAGCCGGAAGTGAAAGGCCGTATTCGTATGTTGCAAAGGGAAGCGGCTCAACGTCGAATGATGGCGGATGTTCCTCAAGCTGATGTTATTGTTACTAACCCAGAGCACTTCTCGGTAGCGCTTCGTTATAAACAGAAGACAGACCGTGCGCCAGTCGTGATCGCTAAAGGTACTGACCACATGGCGATGAAGATTCGAGAAGTCGCCCGCGAACATGACATTACGATTGTGCCTGCACCACCTTTGGCTCGTGCGTTGTACCACACGACAGAGCTCGAGCAAGAGATCCCCGATGGGTTGTTTACTGCCGTCGCTCAGGTTTTGGCATTTGTATTCCAATTGAAGCAATACCGAAAACGAGGTGGACAGCGCCCGAAAATTCAAGATTATGATTTGCCAATCCCACCCGAGCACCGTCATTGATACGAAAAGCGGTAAAGCCTTAAAAAAGCTCGTTTGCTCAAAAGCTAAGCTCTATTTGAGTGTTTAGTCATTATTTTGGCGCTAATTATGGTACATAGATTGCTTAAAACGCTTTAATTATCAACCCTACCTAAACTTTTAGGCTAAAGCGGTCGCGTATTAATAGTAAGAGCTTACGTGACGCTTCAATCGATTGAGATCTCTCGCAGTATGAAGTTAAGCCTGCCGTTTGCAGATAAATTGCCACGAATCCCTCAACGTGAAATGCCAGCTATTGGTGCTCCGGTGATGGTTTTGGCCACCCTAGCGATGGTGGTACTGCCGATTCCAGCATTTTTGCTGGATATGTTCTTCACCTTTAACATCGCGCTGTCGATGGTGGTGTTGTTAGTGACCGTTTACACACGTCGCCCTTTGGACTTCGCTGCTTTTCCAACGGTATTGCTGATCGCCACGTTGCTCCGCTTGGCTTTGAACGTTGCCTCGACTCGTGTCGTCTTACTGCATGGTCATGAAGGCGGTAATGCGGCAGGTAACGTAATTGAGGCGTTCGGTAACGTCGTTATTGGTGGTAACTACGCGGTCGGCCTAGTGGTTTTCCTCATCTTAATGATCATCAACTTTATGGTGGTGACCAAAGGTGCGGGTCGTATCTCTGAGGTAAGTGCTCGCTTTACGCTTGATGCGTTGCCGGGTAAGCAAATGGCGATTGATGCCGACTTGAATGCCGGATTGATAGACCAAGAGCAGGCAAGAGTTCGTCGTTTTGAAGTGACCAAAGAAGCGGATTTCTATGGCTCGATGGATGGTGCCTCGAAGTTCGTAAAAGGTGACGCGATTGCCGGTATTTTGATTCTGTTTATCAACATCGTCGGCGGTCTGTCGATCGGTATGGCGCAGTATGGATTGGGTTTCGGTGAAGCGATTGAAATCTATACCTTACTGACAATCGGTGATGGTTTGGTCGCACAAATCCCATCGCTATTGCTGTCGATTGCAGCGGCAATGATGGTGACGCGCCAAAACACCGATGAAGACATGGGGGAACAACTGGTCTTCCAGATGTTCGACAACCCAAAAGCGCTGATGATTACTGCAGCTATTCTTGGTGTGATGGGCATCGTACCGGGCATGCCGCACTTTGCGTTTTTGAGCCTGGCAGTCGCGGCCGGTGCAGCGGCATATTTCATCGACAAACGGCAGAAGCAGAAAGCGAAAGAGCCCGCTTTACCAGCAACAGCAGATGAAGGTACAGAACCTTCCTCACAGCGCGAACTGTCTTGGGATGACGTCCAGCCAGTCGATATTATTGGCTTGGAAGTAGGTTATCGCTTAATCCCTTTGGTGGACAGAGACCAAGGTGGGGAACTGTTAGAGCGCGTAAAAGGCGTGCGTAAAAAGTTATCGCAAGATTTTGGGTTCCTAATTCCAGCGGTTCATATTCGTGACAATCTTGAGCTGACCCCAAACAGTTACCGAATTACATTGATGGGGGTTGCGGTGGGCGAAGCAGAGATTCGTCCGGATCAAGAGCTAGCGATTAACCCAGGTCAGGTGTATGGCATGATTGATGGGGAGCCAACCATTGACCCTGCTTTTGGACTGGAAGCCGTATGGATCCGAGAAGATCAGCGTGAGCACGCGCAGGCCTTAGGTTATACGGTTGTTGATTCATCAACGGTATTAGCGACGCACCTAAGCCAGCTATTGACCAACAACGCATCACAGCTAATTGGCCATGAAGAAGTAGAGAATTTATTAGAAATGTTGGGACGCAGCGCGCCTAAGTTGGTCGAGAACTTTGTTCCTGACCAATTACCATTAGGTGTGGTGGTGAAAGTCCTACAAAACTTGTTAAACGAGGCCATTCCAATCCGCGATATTCGCACGATTGTTCAAACTTTGGCTGAGTACTCAAGTAAGAGTCAAGAAGCTGACATATTGACGGCAGCAGTTCGAATTAGTCTTAAACGTCTAATTGTTCAAGAAATCAATGGTATAGAGCCTGAGTTACCAGTGATTACTTTGATCCCCGAACTGGAACAAATATTGCATCAAACTATGCAAGCATCAGGAGGCGAATCCGCGGGGATTGAACCGGGACTCGCTGAGCGATTGCAATCTTCACTAAGCCAAGCGACACAGGAACAAGAACTGAAAGGCGAACCTGCCGTTCTGCTTACTTCTGGTGTATTACGCTCGACGTTGGCGAAATTTGTGAAGAACACAATACCTAATCTCCGGGTACTGTCTTACCAAGAAATCCCGGATGAAAAACAGATCAGAATTGTGCAAGCCGTGGGTAACTGATCTCACGCATCATTAATGGATTCATAGTTTGAAAATAAAGCGATTTTTTGCCAAAGACATGAGAACGGCGCTGCTCCAAGTGAAAGAGGAGTTAGGCGCGGAAGCGGTGATCATGTCAAACAAGAAAGTGGCTGGTGGAGTAGCGATTGTTGCGGCGATAGATAGTGAATCTAATCCGTCTCAAGCAAGCGCAGCGTCACAGCAAAATCGCGGTGCTTCTCAATCGAATCGCTATAACGAACATCGTCAAATGTCATCGTCTTCTGCTGATCGTTACCAAGATCGTCATTTAGATGAAGATAAAATTAGCCTGAACAGTAATAACAGTAACAATGAAAAAACAGGCTCAATGACGCAGCGATTCGCTAATATGCTTAAGCAATATAGCGGTGGTGCAGCAGATGCTGACGACCATGTAGCGGAAAATGAAGATTCGCTCTCTGCTTTGCTGCAACGCCAAAATAAGCATCGCGACGGCTACAACCAAGAAAAGCCAGCGCCATATCAACCAGATTCACCTTTGGCGAAGCTAATCGCACAGGACAATCGATTTGAACGTCCGACGCCCAAGCTGGACCCGACGCGCTATGACCGACGTCGCCCAAGTGATGAGCGTGACGAATCGGCCGATGAGCTAGAAAGCATGCGCGAAGAGATGACGTCAATTCGTCGCCTGTTGGAGCACCAAGTTTCTGGCCTGATGTGGCAAGAAGTAGAACGCCGTGAGCCGCTAAGAGCAATGCTGATTAAGCGCTTAGAGCGAATGGGCGTTTCTCCGGAGTTAGCAGACCAGATGGCCTGTTATATTCCGGAAGATACAAAGCCAGCGCGAGCGTGGAAAGCGTTATTGTCGCTGGTGGCGGATCAAATCAATATTCCTAAACAGGACATTTTAAAACGTGGTGGCGTAGTCGCATTGTTGGGTCCGACGGGGGTTGGGAAAACAACGACCGTAGCGAAACTCGCAGCACGCGCAGCCATGGAATACGGTGCCGACAATGTAGCCCTTGTGACAACAGATACATATCGCATAGGTGCACATGAGCAGCTCTCAATTTATGGAAGAATCATGGGTTGTCCCGTAAGAGTTGCTAAAGATTCTAACGAGTTAGCCGATGTTATATATCAGCTAAGAAACAGAAGACTGATTTTGGTCGATACGGCAGGGATGGGGCAACGAGATGTGAGGCTTTCCGAGCAGCTCGACACTCTAATGCAAGAGAGCGGGGAAGTGATTCACAGCTACCTTGTTTTGCCGGCTACCGCACAACGTCGTGTTCTACAAGAAACGCTGGATCACTTCCGACGTATACCACTTTCGGGTTGTATTATGACGAAGCTTGATGAGTCATTAAGCCTAGGCGAATTCATCAGTGTAGTGATTCAAAACGCAATGCCAGTAGCTTACATCGCTAATGGTCAGCGCGTACCAGAAGACATTGTGATAGCGCAACCAAAATATATGCTTGCGAAAGCAAATGAACTGTTAGAGAAGTCGACAGAGAACGAACCTCACTTTTGGAACAGTGACAGTGAAGGACTCTAAGGCGGCGGACTACTATGACTGAGAATATGATACACGATCAAGCAAGCGGCCTCCGTCGCTTAACACAACCATCGTTGACCAAAGTGATTGCTGTTACTGGCGGCAAAGGTGGTGTGGGGAAATCAAACGTAACACTGGGTCTGGCGATTTGTATGGCTCGCCAAGGCAAGAAGGTGATGGTTCTCGACGCTGATTTAGGTCTGGCCAATGTGGACGTGATGCTCGGAATTCGTGCAAAACGTAATCTAGGACATGTCTTAGCGGGTGAATGTGAGCTAAAAGATGCGATTGTCGAAGGGCCTTATGGTATAAAGATAATTCCTGCAACTTCTGGCACACAGAGCATGACAGAGCTTTCTCACGCTCAGCATGCCGGACTCATCCGAGCATTTGGTAGTCTTGAAGACGAAATGGATGTCCTGCTGATTGATACCGCTGCTGGTATCTCTGACATGGTAATCAGTTTTTCGCGAGCAGCTCAAGATGTGGTTGTAGTTGTGTGTGATGAACCGACGTCAATCACAGATGCCTATGCATTAATCAAGCTGTTGAGTAAAGAACACCAAGTTCAACGCTTTAAAGTTGTAGCAAATATGGTCAGAAGCTACCGTGAAGGGCGAGAATTGTTTGCAAAGTTGACACTAGTCACAGAGCGATTCTTGAATGTTAGCCTTGAACTCGTAGCATGTATTCCATTAGATGATAAAGTACGACAGGCTGTAAAAAGACAAAAAATTGTCGTTGATGCGTTCCCACGCTCGCCTGCTGCTTTAGCTATCAGCTCACTAGCAAACAAAGCGTTGACGTGGCCACTACCGAAAACACCAAGTGGACACTTGGAATTTTTTGTGGAAAGGTTGCTAAATCGTACCGAATTCGCAGAGGACCCTTTTGGTGAATAAAGCGATAACCTATGACCAACATGGCAAATTTAATAGCCAGCAGGCGTTCATTGAACGTTATTCAGTGTTGGTTAAGCGCATTGCTCACCACCTACTAGGCCGTTTACCGCCGAGTGTTCAGGTAGAGGATTTAATTCAGGCCGGCATGATCGGTCTTATCGAAGCTCAGCAGAATTATGATGGTTCTAAAGGTGCGAGCTTTGAAACTTATGCAGGTATCCGTATTCGTGGCGCAATGTTAGATGACATGCGTAAAGGCGATTGGGTACCGCGTTCTGTTCATAAAAATAATCGAGAGATTAACCAAGCGATTGCGGAGCTGGAAGGCGAATTAAATCGAGATCCTACTGATTCTGAAGTAGCCACGCATCTCGGTATGACACTGGATCAATATCATAGTGCTCTTACCGATATCAACTGCTCAAAATTAGTCGGTATTGAAGATTTAGGCGTTTCTGATGATGTGATTTCACCGGCGGATGAAACCGATGACAGCAACCCATTCAAAGGGGTAGTTGATGAATCATTTCGAAAAGCACTGGTTGAATCAATAAAACAGCTTCCAGAGCGTGAAGCTTTGGTTCTTTCGCTTTATTATGATGAAGAACTCAATTTGAAAGAAATTGGCGATGTGTTAGGCGTAAGCGAATCTCGCGTAAGTCAAATACTGAGTCAAGCGATGCAACGTTTACGTACCAAGCTCAGTGCGTGGACACAAAATGACTAAAAACACTGATTTTACGATTCAGTGGAGGCAATTTTGAATAAAAACATGAAGATCCTTATTGTTGATGATTTCTCAACAATGCGCCGTATTGTTAAAAACCTGCTTCGTGACTTGGGTTTCAATAACACTCAAGAAGCGGACGATGGTTTAACCGCATTACCAATGCTGAAAAAAGGTGACTTCGATTTTGTTGTAACTGACTGGAACATGCCAGGTATGCAAGGCATCGATTTGCTTAAACACATCCGCGCGGATGCAGAACTTAAGCATCTGCCAGTTCTAATGATCACGGCTGAAGCGAAGCGTGAGCAGATCATTGAAGCTGCTCAAGCAGGTGTAAACGGCTACATTGTTAAGCCATTTACTGCTGCAACATTAAAAGAAAAATTAGATAAAATTTTCGAGCGTTTATAACTCTCTCTTTCTCTTTGTTATTCGAGTCATTCATACCAATTATTAAATACCTATTAAATGACTCGTTTAGCGTTTTCAAAGTGATAAGAAGAACTAAACGTAAAAGGGTCTATTCAGAATGATCTCACTAGAGCAGGCGAAGTCACTCGTTCAAATGCTAGAAAACGGGGAACAAGACCAAGCCAATATGCTTGTTGCCTCGATCTACGAAGGTGCCGATAACCCAATGCTGCAAGAAATTGGAGCGTTAACTCGAGACCTTCACGAATCACTCAAGCAGTTCAGTCTCGATCAGCGCATGACCGAAATTGCGAAAGACGAAATCCCTAACGCTAGGGATCGTCTCAATTATGTGATCGAGAAGACAGAGCTTGCAGCCAACAAAACAATGGATGCGGTCGACTGCTGCCTTCCTATCGCTGATAACCTGCATGATTGCCTTCTAAAAGTTCGTCCTCAATGGAATGAACTCATGCACGGGCGCATAGAATTAAGCGAATTTAAAGCACTGTGTCACCGAATCGACGGGCTATTAGTGCAAGTCGAAGGTGACAGCACTGAATTGCGCGGCCAATTGACCGAAATTCTCATGGCGCAAGACTTCCAAGACCTAACTGGCCAAATCATTCGCCGCGTAATTACGTTGGTTAATGAAGTTGAAGGCCGCTTAGTGGAAATCCTAACCGTATTCTCTGGAAATAAACTTGAAGAACATATTCAAGTTTTGTCAGAACCGGCAGATAAAAAGAATACACAAACAAGCGAAGCCGAAGGCCCGATTCTTCATCCAGAACTGAGAGAAGATGCGGTTTCATCGCAGGACGAAGTCGATGACTTGTTGTCCAGTCTTGGATTTTAAAGGTAACGTATGAGCTACGATTTAGACGAAGATATTCTTCAGGACTTTCTCATTGAGGCTGGGGAAATTCTCGAGCTGCTTTCTGAGCAGTTGGTTGAATTGGAAAATAACCCAGAAGACAAAGACTTACTTAATGCTATTTTCCGCGGGTTTCATACCGTAAAAGGCGGTGCCGGCTTCCTTTCATTGGCAGAGCTAGTCGATACTTGTCATGGTGCGGAGAACGTGTTCGACGTTTTACGAAACGGTCAACGCACGGTAACGCAAAACTTAATGGATACGATGCTAAAAGCCTTGGATACGGTTAATACCCAGTTCCAGGCTGTTCAAGATCGTGAGCCGTTAGAAGCTGCGGACCCTGAGCTTCTTGAAGAACTTCATCGTCTATGCAAACCTGAGTCAGAAGATGAAGTAGCGGCAACCGTAGTTGAAGAACCAGTGGCTACTCCAGAGCCTATTATTCCCGAGCCTATCATCGAAGAACCTGCTGCGCCGTCAGCACCATCAAGTGTCGGCTCTGTTGATGAAATTACCCAAGACGAATTCGAAAAGCTACTTGATGAGCTTCATGGTAAAGGTTCAGCGCCAGGCAACTCAATGTCTGCGACACCTACAACGCCATCTGAACCGCCTCAATCGAGTGCACCATCAGTTGAAAGTGGTGATATCACTGATGATGAGTTTGAACGCTTACTCGATGAACTGCACGGTGTAGGAAAAAGCCCTTCTACGGCAGAGGCTGCTGCATCTGCATCTGCATCCGTACCAGTAGAGCCACCTAAAGCGGCAGAGCCTTCCGCTCCAGTGGCATCTTCATCAAATCAAGACAGTGACTTAATGACGGACGAAGAGTTCGAAAAGTTACTCGATGAGCTACATGGTTCAGGTAAAGGCCCAACGCTAGAAGAATTGGACATGGCAACGAAGCCTGCTTCAGCAAACGTAGAGCAAAGCCCTGCGAAACCTGAGCCTGTTGCTAAGCCAGCACCTGTTCAAGCAGCGCCAGCACCAAAGCCAGAATCTAAACCAGTCGCGGTAAAAGAAGAAGCCAAAGCACCAGCGGTTAAAAAACCTCAGGCTGAAGCAACCGTTCGTGTTGATACCTCGACGCTTGATACCATCATGAACATGGTGGGTGAGCTCGTATTGGTGCGTAACCGTCTACTAAGCCTTGGTTTGAATAGCGACAACGAAGAGATGTCCAAAGCGGTCGCTAACCTTGATGTGGTAACTGCGGATCTACAAGGCGCGGTAATGAAAACGCGTATGCAGCCAATTAAGAAAGTGTTTGGCCGTTTCCCACGCGTTGTCCGTGACTTGGCTCGTAACCTAAATAAAGACATCGTGCTAGAAATGCGCGGTGAAGAAACCGATCTCGATAAAAACCTTGTAGAAGCATTGGCCGATCCGTTGATTCACTTGGTGCGTAACTCAGTTGATCACGGTATTGAAATGCCAGACGCACGCGCGAAGGCAGGCAAATCACGCACAGGTAAAGTGATTTTGTCAGCATCGCAAGAAGGGGACCATATTGAACTATCCATCGTAGATGATGGTGGCGGTATGGACCCGAACAAACTTCGTGGCATCGCGGTGAAGCGTGGCATGATGGATGAAGATGCGGCGGCGCGTTTAACAGACAAAGAGTGCTTCAACCTTATCTTCGCACCTGGTTTCTCAAGTAAAGATAAAATTTCTGACATCTCTGGTCGTGGTGTGGGTATGGACGTGGTTAAGACGGCGATCAATACCTTAAACGGTTCAATCGATATCGATTCTGAGCTAGGCAAGGGCACTAAGATTACGATCAAAGTACCACTAACGTTAGCGATTTTACCGACTCTGATGGTTGGTGTTGGCGGTCATCCGTTTGCTCTACCACTGGCTTCGGTGAGTGAAATTTTCCACTTAGATCTTAGCCGTACAAACGTGGTAGATGGTCAGCTGACGATCATTGTGCGAGAGAAATCTATCCCACTATTTTACTTACAAAACTGGTTAGCATCTAAATCGCAAAACGTCCAAGAGCGTACAGGTCACGGTCACGTGGTGATTGTACAGATTGGTAACCAACGCGTTGGTTTTGTTGTGGATACGCTTATTGGTCAAGAAGAAGTGGTTATTAAGCCACTCGATAATCTATTACAGGGCACTCCAGGTATGGCTGGTGCGACAATTACTAGCGATGGCCATATTGCATTAATTCTAGATGTGCCTGATTTACTTAAGCGATATGCTGCGGCTTCACGCCTTTAAGCAAAGCTGACGTTATTAAAAGGAATAAGATGGCGATTAAAGTACTAGTCGTTGATGATTCGAGTTTTTTCCGACGTCGCGTGAGCGAAATCATCAACTCAGAATCGCGCCTAGAAGTGATTGACGTTGCGGTAAATGGTAGAGAGGCGGTTGAGAAAGCCAAATCTCTCAAACCTGACGTCATCACGATGGATATTGAAATGCCAGTGATGGATGGCATTACAGCTGTACGTGAAATAATGGCCGCTGCTCCAACGCCAATTCTAATGTTTTCGTCCCTGACCCACGACGGGGCGAAAGCTACGCTTGATGCGCTAGATGCGGGCGCATTGGACTTCTTACCGAAAAAGTTTGAGGACATTGCGCGTAACCGTGAAGAAGCGGTGTCATTACTTCAACAGCGTGTGATTCAGATTGCCTCGAAGCGCGCTTTCATGCGTCGACCTATCGCTCGCCCAACAGCGAGTACCAGCACGACTACTCGATCATTAGGTTCAAGAACGGCTTCACCTGTGACTCCAACACCAACTCGACCTGCTGCGACAAAGTACCGTGCTTCTGGTAAGAAGTATCAACTGACGGCAATTGGCACATCAACAGGTGGCCCCGTTGCTCTACAAAAAATTCTGACGCGTTTGCCGATGAACTATCCGCATCCGATTGTATTGATTCAACACATGCCAGCAACGTTTACTGCTGCGTTTGCCAGTCGTTTGAACACCTTGTGTAAGATTCAAGTGAAAGAAGCACAAGATGGCGATGTGTTACAGCCCGGTGTGGCATACCTTGCACCAGGTGGGAAACAAATGATGGTGGATGGACGAGCGGGCGCTGCTCGTCTTCGCATTATTGATGGCGGCGACCGCATGAACTACAAACCATGTGTGGATGTGACTTTTGGTTCTGCCGCAAAAGTATATGGCGACAAAGTGCTCTCTTTAGTGTTGACAGGCATGGGTGCAGACGGTCGTGAGGGCGCTCGCATGTTGAAGTCTTCAGGCTCAACTATTTGGGCACAAGATGAAGAAAGTTGTGTTGTTTATGGCATGCCCCAAGCGGTTGCTAAAGCAGGCATTTCTTCAGAAGATTTACCGCTTGACCGCATTGCTGAACGCATGTTGGTGGAAGTTGGCCTAGCTTAGGATTCATCATGATTGTTTGGAGTGTAGCTAACCAGAAAGGAGGCGTGGGTAAAACCACCTCAACAGTGACATTGGCGGGCTTATTGAGCCAGAAAGGCCATCGAGTATTGATGGTTGATACTGATCCTCACGCCTCACTGACTACTTATCTCGGTTATGATCCTGATGCAGTAACTTCGAGCCTATTTGATTTATTCCAGTTGAAGACCTTTTCTCGTGAGACGGTTAAGCCGTTGATTTTAGAAACAGAGCTGGAAGGAATGGATATCATTCCCGCGCATATGTCCCTTGCCACGCTTGATCGCGTAATGGGTAATCGCAGTGGTATGGGATTAATCTTAAAACGGGCGCTGCAAACTGTCTCACAAGACTATGACTATGTGTTGATTGATTGTCCGCCAATCCTTGGCGTGATGATGGTGAACGCGTTGGCAGCCAGTGACCGAATTTTGATTCCTGTTCAAACAGAGTTTTTGGCGATGAAAGGTCTAGAGCGCATGATGCGTACGCTAACCATTATGCAAAAATCTCGCCCGGGCGGTTTCAAAGTGACTATCGTCCCAACCATGTACGATAAGCGCACGAAAGCGTCATTGCAGACATTGATGCAACTGAAAAAAGATTACCCAAATCAAGTGTGGACCTCAGCGGTGCCTATAGATACCAAGTTCCGCGATGCCAGTTTAAAGCACTTGCCAGCTTCGCACTTTGCATCTGGTAGCCGTGGTGTGTTTGCCTATAAACAGCTACTGATTTACCTGGAGAGGTTGGCGTTCGATGAGCAGTAATGATGTGCTGTCCAGTGAACAAGCACTTGATGACTACTTTAATGCATTACTGGATGATGAAACTGAAATAACGACTCTTGAGGAAGACCTTGACCTGTTGGCTCAAGAGGTATCATCTGCAGAGCCAGAGCCAGAGCCAGAGCCAGAGCCAGAGCCAGAGCCAGAGCCAGAGCCAGAGCCAGAATTACAGCTACAATACTCGGAGCCAGAAACGTACCAGTTTCAAGAAACATATCCGCCAGAGTTGGAAGCTCCAAACCTGGAAGATGTTCAAAGGCTATTAAGTCAGCTTGAAGCAAGCAACCCAGTGGCTGAGTTGGATATTGATAGTATTCTTGAACAAAATACGATTGATATTGCCGCAGAGATAAAAGCGGCTGAGCCTGAGGTACAAACCTTTAGTGAGGTGCCTGAGCTTCAGGGTGTTGAGGAAATACAGGACTGGGTGATTGATGAGCCAGTTTTTGAGGAAGCGCAACCAGAGGTGGATGAACCTCACGCAGTGATCGAACAAAGTATCAATATAGAATCGAACGTCGATACTGAACTCGAAACACAAGCAGATTCCGATATACCAACGGTCTGGGAAAGCACGAAGCGAAGTGAGGACTTCCAAGTTCTTTACTTTGATGTGAATGGTGTCACGTTTGCTGTACCTCTTGATGAATTAGGTGGTATTCATCGCATTAGCGAGCTTAACCATTTGATAGGAAAACCCGCCTGGTATTTGGGGCTACAAACAAATCGCGAGCAGCAGTTTGATGTCGTCGATACCGCGAAATGGGTGATGGCAGATAAGCTTCGTGATGATAGCTATAAAGATAACTACCAATATGTCGTCATGCTTGGTGAGAGCATGTGGGGGTTGGCCAGTAACCAATTAATGGGGACTGAAACGCTTAATATCGACAAGGTTCGCTGGCGTGAGCAGGCGGGTAAACGCCCTTGGCTAGCGGGCATGGTAAAAGAAAAAATGTGTGCCTTAATTCATGTCCAGGCGCTCATTGACATGCTAAACGCCGGTTTAGATGTCAAATCACTGAATTAGATTTAAGTCGGGAACGACATTAACGAGGATTAACTATGTCTCAAGCTTTTGAAGTAGAAGTGAAGAAAGATGCATCGAATGACGAAGTTCTTCAGTGGGTGACGTTCCAGCTAGAAGAAGAAACGTACGGCATCAACGTAATGCAAGTTCGTGAAGTACTTCGTTATACTGAAATTGCCCCTGTTCCAGGTGCACCAGATTATGTACTTGGTATCATCAACCTACGCGGTAATGTAGTTACTGTTATCGATACACGTTCACGTTTTGGCCTGATGGAAGGCGAAGTCACCGACAACACTCGTATTATTGTGATCGAGTCTGAGCGTCAAGTGATTGGTATCTTAGTAGATAGCGTGGCAGAAGTCGTTTATCTGCGTTCTTCTGAAATTGATACGACGCCTTCAGTTGGTACCGACGAGAGTGCGAAGTTCATCCAGGGTGTGAGCAACCGTGACGGCAAGCTTCTTATCCTTGTGGATTTGAACAAGCTGCTAACAGATGACGAGTGGGACGAGATGGCTCACCTTTAATGGCTGAATGATGATGGCTGAAGAGACTCTTTTATCTGCCCCATTCCTTGCGGGTGGCGTCGCTTTTATCGTGTTGGTATTGGTTGTTTTGCAACTGCGGATTCGCTCGGGGTTACAAAAGCAGTTAGATCAACAACGAGCTCAATCTCGACACGCAGATAAAGAAGTGCAAAAGTTGAGTAAGCAGTTACTCGAAGTGCGCTCGGTTGTTGTTGGTCTTGGACAAAAAGTGACCGAGCAACAAGACATTATTCAGCACTTAAACGAGAGAATTCGCGAACTCGAACACGCTGATACTGATGGTCGCTTGTACAGTCGCGCTTCTAAAATGGTACAGCTTGGCGCTGATATCAACGAGCTGATTGAAGAGTGCGAACTACCAAAAGCCGAAGCTGAGTTGATGCTTTCACTGCAGAAGAAACTGGCAGGGAAAGAGAAGATTCCACCATTAAGTGGTCAGCCATCAGATGACGCAGAATATCCAGCGCGTGGACGTCGTCGACGCTAAAGGTTATCAAGCGATAAAAAAGAGGCGTTATTACGCCTCTTTTTTGTTTTTAGCCGCTAATGCTCTTCTTAAATACAACCCTAGATAACCTTCAGTCGATCTTGCTCTTAGCTCTGGCCTCTCAAATTCAAAATGAGCGCTTATAACTACTTATAGTTAATTTTATTAAAGTGTGATGATTAATTAACAAAAATACATGAACTTACATGTAACCTAGCCCTCTTATCCTGTTTTGTCATAACTAAGCTGTGCTAATATAGCGGCTCGTTCATTTTTTAGTTGAAGCTCTATGTTAGAAGTGTCTAACCTGACAGCAATCCGTGATGAAAGGGTTCTGTTTGAAAACCTGCAGTTTGAAATTAAGCCTGGTGAATTGGTCCAGATCGAAGGGCGTAATGGTACTGGTAAAACTACATTGCTACGGATTGTGACAGGGTTAGGTGATAGAGAAGAAGGTGTCATTAAATGGAAAGGCGAAGAGGTTGAAAAATCTCGTGATGTTTTCCATCAAGATCTGCTTTTCTTAGGACATCAAACAGGAGTGAAACGAGAGCTTACCGCATTAGAAAACTTACGTTTTTATCAATCTATTCAAAATAATCGCTCTTCAGACGAAGAAATCTTTATCGCTTTGACTCAAGTAGGATTAGCTGGTCGAGAAGATGTGCCTGTAGCACAACTTTCCGCAGGTCAGCAACGACGAGTCGCATTGGCAAGGTTATGGCTCAGTAAGCAAATTTTATGGATCTTAGATGAGCCGTTGACTGCCATTGATAAGCAAGGTGTCAAGGTGCTTGAATCTTTGTTCGCAAGTCATGCTGATAATGGCGGTATTGTTGTGTTGACGACGCATCAAGATATGTTTGCGGACAGCCCGAAACTTAGAAAAATAAAGCTGGGTGACTGATATGATTTCCTCGATGACCACCATCATTCGTCGTGAGCTCCTAATCGCATTTCGCCGTCAGGCAGACATTCTGAACCCGCTGTGGTTCTTTATTATTGTCATTACTCTCTTTCCTCTGAGTATTGGACCAGAACCTAATTTGTTAGCACGTATTGCAGCGGGCATCGTTTGGGTTGCCGCATTGCTGTCCGCCTTATTATCATTAGAGCGTCTATTTCGTGATGATTTTCAAGACGGTGCACTAGAACAAATGATGCTAATGCCGATTCCATTGCAACTTGTAGTGGTTTCAAAGGTCATAGCACATTGGTTGTTAACAGGGTTACCTCTGATTTTAATTAGCCCATTATTGGCGGTTTTACTTTCGCTCGACTTCAATACTTGGCTATCGGTTGTATTAACCTTGATGATCGGTACACCAACACTAAGTTTTATTGGCGCCATTGGTGTGGCGTTGACTGTTGGGTTGCAAAAGGGTGGCGTTCTTTTGAGTTTGCTTATTCTTCCGCTCTACATCCCAATTTTGATTTTCGCAACATCGGCAATTGATGCTGCCGCACTCGGTATGGCGTATAACGGTCAACTAGCGATTTTAGGTGCGATGCTAATGGGGGCGATGACATTAACGCCTTTTGCCATCAGTGCCGCATTACGAGTTAGTGTCAACTAACTCAATAAAGTGCCAATGAAGTGGCGCTTGATCAAAGAATTATTATTAAAGCACTGCTACGGTCTCAACCCTTTAGACAGTGTCCCTGAAGTAAGAGTGAGAACAAAACATGTGGAAATGGCTACATCCTTATGCCAAGCCAGAAGCAGCTTATCGTTTGAGTGGTAAGTTTCTGCCTTGGTTTTCTGTATTGGCCCTCGTATGCTTATCGGTTGGTACGGTTTGGGGGCTTGCATTTGCGCCTTCAGATTACCAACAAGGTGACAGTTTCCGAATTATCTACATTCATGTCCCATCAGCTATTTGGTCTATGGGCGTTTATATGTCGATGGCGATTGCTGCATTTATTGGCCTAGTATGGCAAGTTCGCCTATCTGATATGGCGGCACTTGCGATGGCTCCGATTGGTGCAGTATTTACTTTTATTGCTCTACTTACAGGTGCTGTTTGGGGCAAGCCTATGTGGGGCACTTGGTGGGTATGGGATGCCCGTCTTACATCTGAATTGATTCTTCTATTTCTCTACCTTGGTGTGATTGCGCTTTACCATGCGTTTGACGATCAAAAAACCGCCGCAAAAGCCGCTGGTATCTTAGCGATCGTAGGCGTAGTAAACCTACCTATCATTCACTTTTCCGTGGAATGGTGGAACACGCTTCATCAAGGTGCGACGATCACGAAATTTGAGCAACCTTCCATTTCATCCGACATGCTTTGGCCGTTATTGCTGAACATCTTTGGCTTTGCGTTCTTCTTTGGTGCCGTGACGATGGTCCGTTTTCGTAACGAAATCATCAGTAAAGAAAGTCACCGCCCCTGGGTGCGCAAACTCGCAACAGAACAAACTCAGTGAGGTAACTGATTATGCATTTTGAATCTCTGAGCGACTTTTTTGCCATGGGTGGCTATGCATCATACGTATGGAGTGCGTTTGGTATTACTTTCTTATCCATGCTGATTCTTCTGATCACTAGCCTTCGCCGCGGTGATGCATTATTGAAAGAAGTGAAAGCAAAAATTGACCGTCAAGCTCGTATCGACGCAGCGAAGAACATGGAGAACACCTTATGAACCCGAGACGTAAAAAGAGGCTAGGTATTGTACTAGCGATCTTTATCGGTATTAGTGCCACCATTGGTTTGATACTTTATGCGCTTAACCAAAATATGGACCTTTTCTATACTCCAACGGAATTGGTTAATGGTAAGCCAGATGGCACCAAGCCAGAAGTAGGCCAGCGTCTGCGTATCGGTGGAATGGTGGTTGTGGGCTCAGTTCGTCGAGATCCTAATTCTTTGAAAGTGAGTTTTGACCTGCACGATGTCGGTCCGAAAGTGACGATTACCTATGACGGTATTCTTCCTGACTTGTTCCGTGAAGGGCAGGGTATTGTTGCTCAAGGTGTACTGAAAGATGCCACGACAGTTGAGGCATTTGAGGTCCTAGCGAAGCACGATGAAGAATACATGCCACCAGAAATTGCAGAAGCGATGAAGAAAACGCATGAACCGCTTCAATACAGCACCGAACAGAAACAAGGAAGCGGCCAATGATTGCTGAAATCGGTCACTTTGCTCTCATTCTTTCGCTTGCAATGGCAGTGCTGTTGAGCGTATTGCCATTGTGGGGAGCATCGAATAATAACACCATGCTCATGAACACAGCGCGACCGCTATCTTGGTCTATGTTCCTGATGCTGTTGTTCTCTTTCGCCATTTTATGTTGGGGATTTTATACCAACGACTTCACGTTACAGTATGTAGCGAGCAACTCGAATAGTCAGCTTCCTTGGTACTACCGTTTAACCGCAGTATGGGGTGCACACGAAGGTTCACTGTTGCTATGGGTGTTAATCCAAGCTGCTTGGACTGTCGCAGTAGCGACGTTTAGTCGTGGTATGCCGCAAGAGTCGGTTGCACGTGTACTTGCTGTTATGGGCATGATCTCAGTGGGTTTCCTACTGTTTATCATCCTAACGTCGAACCCATTCCTACGTACGTTACCGTTCTTCCCGGTTGACGGACGTGACTTGAACCCTCTGCTTCAAGATCCTGGTTTGATTGTTCACCCGCCAATGCTTTACATGGGCTATGTTGGTTTCTCGGTTGCGTTCTCTTTTGCGATCGCATCCCTAATGACCGGACGCCTTGATACGGCTTGGGCTCGTTGGTCTCGTCCTTGGACAACCGCAGCATGGGTATTTTTAACACTTGGTATCGCACTAGGTTCTTGGTGGGCTTACTACGAACTTGGCTGGGGTGGCTGGTGGTTCTGGGACCCAGTAGAAAACGCATCATTCATGCCTTGGTTAGCGGGTACCGCATTAATGCACTCTCTTGCCGTCACAGAAAAACGCGGCACATTTAAAGCGTGGACGGTACTATTGGCAATCTCTGCATTTTCGTTGAGTTTGTTGGGCACCTTCTTAGTCCGTTCCGGTATTTTAGTATCGGTGCACGCGTTCGCGTCTGACCCGTCGCGCGGTATGTTTATTCTAGGCTTCCTCGTTTTCGTTATCGGCGGCTCTTTATTGCTGTTTGCCGTAAAAGGGGCAGCAGTGCGTGTACGAGGTAACTTCGACTTAGTCTCACGTGAAAATGCGCTCTTAGCCAACAATGTATTACTTATCGCCGCTCTTGTTGTGGTGTTAGTGGGGACACTGTTGCCGCTCGTACACAAGCAGCTTGGTTTGGGGTCGGTCTCTATCGGTGCGCCATTCTTTGACATGCTATTTGCGTGGTTAATGATGCCATTTGCTTTCCTGCTTGGTATTGGCCCTCTTATTCGTTGGAAGCGAGACAATTTATCTAAACTTGTGAAGCCAATGCTCGTTTCAGGTGTGCTTGCTTTCGCCTTGGCCGCGCTATGCGTGTACCTGTTTGCCGATTTCTTCTCAACCATGGCTTACATTGGTTGGGTGATGGCGATTTGGATTATTGCGATGCATGGCTTTGAACTGTACGAGCGAGCAACGCACCGTCATAGCTTTAGTGAAGGTGTTCGCAAGCTGCAACGTAGCCACTGGGCAATGATGTTGGGTCATGTTGGTCTGGCGGTATCTGTTATCGGTATTGCGATGGTACAGAACTACAGCATCGAGCGTGATGTACGTTTAGCACCTGGTGAACACTTCCAAATTCAAGGCTATGATTTCTACTTCTCAGGCTTGCGTGATAAAGATGGTCCAAACTACGATGGCTACATCGCAGACTTTGAGATCACACACGATGGCAAATACGTGAATACGCTTCACGCAGAGAAGCGCTTCTACCGTACGGCTAAGTCTATGATGACTGAAGCAGCCATTGACCGTGGTATTAGCCGCGACCTATACATTGCAATGGGTGAACGTTTAGACGACAACCGATCTTGGGCTGTTCGTATTTACTATAAACCGTTCGTTCGTTGGATTTGGGCTGGCTCTTTGATTATGGCATTAGGCGGCGCACTAGCGATTTCTGATAAACGCTACCGCTTCCGTAAATCGCCGAAGAAAAATGCGAAGTCAAAAGAGCAGGAGGCATAACATGAATAAGAAAATCTTATTTATTCCGCTTGTCGCTTTCATGATTCTAGCGGGCATTTTCGCAACCCAATTAATGCGTAACCAAGAGGGCGATGATCCAACTAAATTGGAGTCGGTTTTGGTTGGCAAGCCAGTTCCTGAATTTCATTTAGAAGACCTGGCTGAGCCTGGAAAACAGTACGACCAATCAATTTTTAAAGGTGAACCGTTGCTCTTGAACGTTTGGGCAACGTGGTGCCCAACGTGTTATGCAGAGCATAAATACCTAAACGAATTGGCGGGTAAGGGCGTTAAGATCATCGGTATGAATTACAAAGATGATCGTAATAAAGCAATAGGTTGGCTGAATGATCTCGGCAACCCGTACTTGATCAGCCTATTTGATGGCAGTGGTATGCTTGGCCTTGACCTTGGCGTTTATGGTGCTCCAGAAACATTCATTATTGATGCAAATGGTGTGATTCGCTATCGCCATGTAGGGGATGTAAACCCACGTAATTGGTCAGAAACACTGGAGCCGCTTTACAACAAATTGGTTGAGGAGGCGAAGCAATGAGAAAGCTAATTCTTGCCGTTTTTGCTGCGATGACATTATCTCTTGCTGCTCATGCGGCCATTGAAGTGTACGAGTTTGATAATTTGGAACAAGAACAGCAGTTCAAAGAGTTAAGCCATACGCTCCGTTGCCCTAAATGTCAGAACAACACGATCTCGGATTCTAACGCTGAACTTGCTCAGGACTTACGCCATAAGGTGTATGAAATGACCAAAGAAGGTAAGTCCAAAGATGAGATTGTTGATTACATGATCGCCCGTTACGGTAACTTCGTGACTTACAACCCACCATTTACGGTCGCGACTGCGATTTTGTGGCTAGGGCCACTCGCTGTAGTACTGGGTGGTTTTGGTTTGATTGTGCTGCGTAGCCGTAAATCTAAAGTTAAGGCAAAAGCGAGCAGTGACGAGCAATGGGATGAGCAAAAAGAAGCTCGTTTAAAAGCATTGCTTGAAGAAGAGAACAACGGAGATAAGAAGTAATGACACTATTTTGGATTTCCACCGTTGTTCTCACGCTTATTGCTTGTGCGCTGGTGGCTTTGCCGCTGCTTAAACAAAAAGCGAACAATGATGATGTGTTACGCGATGAGCTCAACAAGGCATTTTATAAAGACCGACTATCTGAGCTTGCAGAAGAAACTGATGAAGGTCTGGTTGAAAGTGAAGACGAACTGATTTCTGATCTAAAGCAATCACTGCTTGACGATATCCCTGGTGATAGAGCGCAAAAAGAAACCAAGGTTTCTCCAATCGCAGTTTTAGTTCCATCGGTAATTCTGACGGTGGTGCTGAGCTATGGTTTGTATTATAAATTTGGCGCGTCAGACGATATTGTTCAATGGCAAGAAGTGTCTGCAAATCTACCTGAGTTATCGAAAAAGCTGATGTCGGCTTCTTCTGAGCCGCTGAGTGACGATGAAATGGCGGATTTGACCCTTGCCCTTCGAACTCGCTTACATTACCAGCCGGAAGACTCGACAGGTTGGTTACTGCTAGGTCGTATTGCGTTAGCAAATCGTGATGTCACCACAGCTATCGATGCGATGGAAAAATCGTACCGCCTAGAGCCAAAAGACCCAGATGTGATGTTGGGTTATGCACAAGCTCTGATGCTGTCTCAAGAGGAAATGGATCAAGCGACGGCTCGCTCATTACTCGGCAAGCTGATGCAGCAAGACTATGTCGATCTGCGTGTGTTTTCTTTGTTAGCGTTTGATGCGTTTGAGCGTCAAGACTTCCCGGCTGCCATCAAGTACTGGGGAATCATGCAGCAAATGATTGGTCCAGAAGATAGCCGCTACGAGATGTTGTCACGCAGTATTGAGAGTGCTCGTAAGCAAATGGGCGAAGCGGTTTCACAGGATAAGAGTGTAGCTGTGACAATTGATGTGGCACCAAATGCTCAGTTGGATCCAAACGCAGTTCTGATTGTGTCAGTACATCGTTCAGATGGCTCCCCAATGCCTGTGGCTGCTGCTCGTTATCCGCTAGGTACTTTCCCTCGCACAGTCGTATTAGATGATGGCAATGCCATGATGCAAGGGCAAAAGTTATCTTCACTCGATAAGCTAATCGTCCGTGTGCGTGTAGATTCTGACGGTAACGTAGCAACGCGTGATCAAGATTGGCACGGAGAAAGTGACGTCGTTGAATTTGGCGCACCAGTAGAAGTGACCATTGATCAGCAGTATTAATTGTTAACATCTGTCTCTGAAACATGACAACGAGGTAGAGTCAGTTGCCTTTAGTGGTATGACTCTAAACGATCGAGTAGAATACCGAAGGCCAGCGATTGCTGGCCTTTATTTATTCCCATATCTGAGTCATCTTTACTATGTATCCTGCTCAACATACGTACTATGGTTAATCGGGGTGACTTAGGTACATTAATAGTCGTTATGGAAAATAAAATGTATAACAAGGGTAAATCTACCTTCTTGTTGCTGTTAGCCGTTGGACTGGTTGGCTGTTCAAGTGCGCCTGATGAAGCAGTAACAGGACAAGAAACAAATCAAACGACTTCTGATGTGTATGACCCGTTGGAAGGCTTTAACCGAACCATGTGGGAACTCAACTACGAATATTTAGATCCGTATTTGGTTCGTCCTGTATCACTTGCGTATGTAGAATACACGCCAGTTCCTATTCGTTCTGGTATTGCTAACTTCTTATCGAACTTAGATGAGCCAGCAAGCATGGTTAATAACTTAATCATGGGTAATGGTACGAAAGCCGTGGACCACTTTAACCGTTTTTGGATTAACTCGACGTTCGGTATTTTCGGTTTATTCGATATTGCAAGTGCCGCGGGTATTACGAAGTACGACGAGAAAGCGTTCAGTGATGCAGTAGGCCACTATGGTGTTGGAAATGGTCCTTACTTCATGGTTCCAGGTTATGGTCCGTATACCTTACGTGAAGTGACAGATACCGTAGATAGTACGTATTTACCCCTCTCTTATCTCAACTTCTGGGCGAGTTTGGGTAAGTGGGCGTTTGAAGGAATGGAGAAGCGTGCTTTATTAGTACCGCAAGAAGCGCAGCTAGACTCGTCGCCGGATCCATATATTCTAACTCGCGATGTTTATATCCAGCGTCAAAACTTTAAAGCAGAAGTTGAAACGGTAGAAGAAGTTAACATCGAAGAAGAAGAGTATTTAGATGAATATCTAGAAGACTTTTAAGCGTTGTTCTTCACAATAGAGAAATGAAAAAAGGCTTAGCTGATGCTAAGCCTTTTTTGTATTTTGCAGCTTGGTTAGAAACGGTAGTTTGCTTGAACACCGATTAGCCAAACATTACCCGTAGTTTCGCCTACGAATTGGCCGCCGACTTGTTCTGCAGTGTCGTCTGACTTGTAACCACGAGACTCAACGATTGGTGCGTCTTTCGCAAAAATATAGGTGAAGCCAGCGTCTAGGCTGAAGTCTTTCGTCCAATCGTACGTTGCGCCAATACTTAGCCAAGTACGGTCAGTTTCTGGAATAGTAATCGTGCGGTTTTTGTCGCTTACCGCTGAAGTATCGTATGCAATACCAGTGCGTAGCGCTAGCTTAGGATCAAGCTGGTAAGTAGCACCAACAGCAAAGCGATAGTTGTCTTCCCAGTTTTCTACTTTAACCATATGCGTGCCAGCAGTATTTAGACGTGCTTCCAATTTCTCGAAAGAGCTCCAATCCGTCCAGTTAACGCTTGCGTGTAACGCAAGTTGGTCTGTTACTTGGTGGAAGCTTGCCAATTCAGCCGTTGCAGGCAGGTTTAGATACATGTAGCCGTTGTCGCGTTCAGAAGTACCGAAGCCAAAACCAAGACCTTCAGCATGGCCTTCAAGCTTTAGTTCAACTTCAGATTTGTACGCGAAGCCGATACGGTTATTTTCATTGATCTGCCATGCTGTACCAACTTGCCAGCCCCAAGCGGTATCGTCACCTTCCATGTATTTTAGAGCAGTACCTTGAGGAACACTGATTGGTTGATTAGTTTCAGGATTTAACCCTACAACGTTATTCTTAGGAGCTGCTGCGCCAAAGCTGCCTTCGCCGATGATGTAACGGATACCACCACCAACGCTGATTGATTCATTGACTTTGTAAGCTGCGTTCAAGTTCGCTTCCATTGTCGTTACGCTTGCTTCGTTACCGAAGTGCGAGGCACCAAAGCCTTTACCTAAATCGGTTTCCATGCCGTAGTTGGTGCCAAATGCCAAACCAATCGCGAATTTCTCATTATATTGGTGTGATAGGTAGAAGTTTGGAATGATTGCATCATGTGCGAAGTCATCTGAAGATGCAGAAGAAGTGCTACCGTGGAAGTTTACATCACCTTCAATATCAATATTTGGGTTCACATAGATTGCACCAACGGACACTTGAGTGCCTTCCAAATAAGTTAGCATTGCTGGGTTACGCCATTGTGCACTTGCGTTGTCAGCCATTGCAGCTTCACCAGCATATGCTCGACCTAGGCCTGTTGCAGAATATTCAGCAAGTTGGAAACCTGCTGCGTTAGCCATGCCCGTTGCGCCAAGTAGGCTTAATGCCACTGCTGTTGATAGAAGAGTCTTGTTGGTTTTCATTCGAATGTTCGCTGATTTGTTTATAACGTGGGACAAAAGTTTAAAGGTAGAGTTTTTACTTTAGAAATGAAAATCCAGCGTAAGTGGTCATTTGGAATATTATGCTTTTAAATGTTATTTGTGCGGTTTAATAATCTAACTGTGAAAGGCTTGTAAACGGAATTCAGCGAACAGCTGTGCGTCCTAATTGTGAGATTTAGATACACGTGTTCACTCAAATTGAGTGGGCAATAAATCGCAGATATGAAAAAAGGCTGGAAATCCAGCCTTTTATATAAAGTATTTTTCTACTAACTAACAGCGAAGCGTTTAGAAGCTACGGCTGTATTGTAAGCCGAATAGAATTGCATCAGCATGAGTTGTTGCTGTTACACCGGTAGAAAGAACAGGAGATAATTGAGTATTCTCATTAACTTTTACATCTTCACCTAACAAGTACGTGAAGCCAAAATCGATGTTTGAGCTATTATCAATATGGTAAGAGAAACCTGTGGAGAACCACTGGCGATCAGAGTCTGGTACCGAGATAGACGTTACTTTATCTTGAGCGCTTGTGTCGTACATGTAACCAGCACGAAGTGTCCAGTTGTTGTTTAGGTAGTAAGTACCACCAATTGCGTAGTGCCAGCCATCTTGCCATTGATAGTCTTTCGAGTAACCACCTTTAAGTAAACCCTGATTTAGGTTCTCAAAATCAATTTGGTCGAAATCTTTCCAACCGATGTATTGGATGCTGTAGTGTACAGCAAACTTAGTGTCTTGGATTTTGTGGAAACCAGAAAACTCGGCCATATCTGGTAGAGGTAGCGTGATTTCCTGACCTTTGTCGTCTTTCGCCGTAAATTCAGGGCTGTAACGATACGCTAGACCAAAACGGTTGTTTTCATCTAGTTCGTACACAGTACCAACGTTAAAACCAACAGCCCAACCATCAGCTTTATCTACGTCCAGAATTTTTTGACCGCCAACCCCTGGGACTGAAGAGCTAGTTGTACGCTTCATTGTGCCTTGGCCGTAGATTAAATCTAAACCAGCACCAAAGCTCCATTGTTCGTTTAAACGGTAAGAACCCGCCAATCCAAAGTTGAAGCTTTTTACATCCGTAAGACCACCGTACTCGGTTGCGGTGTAGTTATCTGAAAATTCAGTTTTAGTGCCGAAATTAGAGTATGCGTTTACGCCCCATGCAAACTTGTCATTTACTGGAACGATTAGGTGAATGTTTGGAGCTATTGACGTATCACCCACATCATCAGTATCAGCAACACTTACAGTACTGGAGCCCAAAGGAGTATTAACGTTATATTTCGCATCTTTCACTTCAATCATTGAAGTAATGCTTTCGAAGCCTAACGAAAGTTCCATTTTATCAAATAGAGCCATTGCTGCTGGGTTACGAGCCATTACCGCGGCGTTATCTGCGATTACTGCATCACCAGCAAATGCACGGCCGATGCCAGTTGCTGATTGAGCGTTGATTTGGAAACCCGCTGCCATCGATTGACCTGAGGCAAAAGCTACCGTTACTGCTAGGAGAGTCTTTTTAAACAGACGCGTGTTCTGAGTCATTTGTTTTTCCTTATTAGATTCGTCTCTTTGGACGATAAATTGAGCTTTTGCTCAGTGGCGCAGATAGTAGTATCAATAATTGCTTGGACAAATCCGACCATTGGATAAAATGGAATAAAAATTGCAGAAATGATGTCTAAAAGACGGGAAATTGCACTTAAAATGCATAATTTAGAGTTTAAGCTCTAAATGCGATAGGGGTGGTGAATGTTTTGTGTTCTATTTATACAAAAATGCCGCTAAATAAGATCATTTAGCGGCATTTAACCTTTTGAAGGCTGGAAATCGTCGAAGTTGTTACATTGGCTTAATCATTGATGCAAGAGTCGTAGCGAGCGCATCAATATTTTCACCTTCTTCCCCGACTAAAATCAGGCTTGAACTCCCGACGGGCTGAACGATTCCGGTCATGCCATCCTTATTAAAGTCGGTACTTTGTTCGCTTGGAATACCAGTAATAAATAACGTTACTTTACCTTTTGGACCTTGGAACACCATATGCACCGCATTGGATTCACCAAAACCGCAGTGGTTTAGGTAGTAAACGTGATATGGAAAGTTTTCACTAAACTGGTAATGAAATGGCGACATTTTCGCATTAATTTGCGAGCTCGGTACATCCTCATCAAGATGACGAACAAACGGTTCTTCATGAATAACGTGTTTCATCGCGGTATCCGCTAAACTGGCTTGTGCTGGAGACACCAAAACATTTCCCCAGTTTACTTGACCAACTAATAACCCTGCGGTGAACGCAATAGAAGCAGCAAGTGCCATTGCTTTGCGGACAAAGTTTGGTCTTACGACCTTCTCTTCATCAAGTGCACTCGACGTCTGGCTAAATAAAATCTTATCTGCGAGATCTTCGGGTACATCCACATTCATGGCTTGTTTAATTTTTACATCGAGATCCAAAACGTCATCAACAAACTTATTGTTGGCGTCGCTACCAGCTAAAGCTTGCAGAATCTCTTCATCCTTTTGTTTTGGATCCGACAAAATACGACGACGAAATTCTAAATCATCCATTCTTTTGTCCTCTCTTGGTATCTTGAGAATCCAACATCTCTTTAAGTTGATTACGAGCGCGAAATAGTCGAGTCATCACTGTGTTTTTATTTAAATCAAGAATGTCGCCAATTTCTTCTCCACTGAAACCACCGACAACTTGGAGAAATAAAGGCTCACGATATTCAACATCGAGCTTCATGATCTGTGCCTGCAGCCATTCTTGCTGATGATGTGAGTCATCGCTGACTTTAGCATCATTGCCGTAATCATCGATATCAACTAAATCAAATTGTTTACGTTCGAAGCGGCGTGCATTTTCTCGTCTCAATATTGTGATGAGCCAAGACTTGGCAGCTTTTTCGTCTTGGAGGCTATCGAGTGACTTCCAAGCTCTAAGACAGGTTTCCTGAACTAGATCTTCCGCGACCGCTTTATCTTTGCACAACCAATATGCGTAGCGGTACAAGTCACGATGATACCCTCGGACGAGCGCTTCGTATTTTCTTTGCTTGTCCATATCAGAGTTGACCGGACTGTTGGAATTTTTCTTTCCAAACATTTTTAATATGGCCACAGGAGCCTCCATCCTCGCTCTGTGAGTTTCTTATTTGTTCTGAGCATGACTTTACTTGCTTCATCGCTTAGCGGTTTTGGTTGCAGGATTTGTCATGCAACCCCTTTGACACAATAAGCCATGTGGTTACCTAAAAGTGTATACGCAAATGTCAGATATCATCGAACACGAATTGATATATATTGTTAACAATATCATCATTAGTAATCAATGGCTTGGATAAGTTCACTCGATGGAGCATTAAAAGGGACTTCTGATGGTGGATTCTTGAATTATTTTGAATCAATAATCGCTCTAGGTGAGCTTAAAACTCGTAAAATCACTATAAAATTGATCTATTTCAAAATATCAAGCAGTGAAGGGGTTATAGTACACCTTGTCATCTCGTTAGTCATTGCGACTAACATGTTGAGCAAGATGACACTTCCTTTTGAAGGCTGACTTTACTTTCTCCTAATCAGGAAACTGATTACTTTTCAATTGGCGTAAGTTAATTGTTTTATAGATATTCCGACCACACAGTTATGTGTGGTTTTTTTTTTGCTTCGATTTTACTTTCCGTATACCTCTTACCGTTTTAACTCTCTATAGTTAACCATTAGTAATCGCATAAGAATCAAAGAAGTAGAGTAATTGAACTACTTGCTTCACGTTTATTTAAACGCACGTTTGATAAATTTAACAAATTCATTACAATGCATCAGGTCAGACCTCTTGTATTTAAGGAGAAACAATGGGCAAGCAGGAAGTAAAAACACGCAATGGTGAGCGTGTCGCTATTGTCGCGGGGCTTCGAACTCCCTTTGCTCGTCAAAGCACGGAATTTAGCCAAGTGCCAGCGGTCGATTTAGGGAAAATGGTAGTAAGCGAAATGCTTGCTCGAACAGATATTGATCCGAAGCTAATCGAACAAGTGGTATTTGGACAAGTAGTACAAATGCCTGAAGCGCCAAACATCGCACGAGAAATCGTGTTAGGCACTGGTATGAACATCCATACTGATGCATACAGTGTGACTCGAGCGTGTGCGACGAGTTTTCAAGCGGCGGTTAATGTCGCAGAAAGCATCATGGCGGGAACCATCGATATTGGTATTGCTGGCGGTGCAGACTCTTCTTCCGTCCTGCCTATTGGCGTATCAAAGAAACTGGCCGCTAATCTGCTTGCTCTTAGTAAGACAAAAACAATGGGTCAGAAGCTTAGTATCCTCAAAAACTTGAGCTTTAAAGACCTGATGCCAGTGCCACCAGCAGTAGCAGAGTACTCTACGGGTTTATCCATGGGACAAACTGCAGAGCAAATGGCTAAAACACATGGTATTTCTCGCGCAGAACAGGATGCGCTTGCACATCGTTCTCATACGCTGGCTTCTCAGGCTTGGAAAGAAGGAAAAATCCAAGATGAAGTGATGACGGCTTTCCCTGAACCATACAAAAAATGGATTTCGGAAGACAACAATATCCGTCATGACTCAACGGTTGAGGGATACGCGAAATTGCGACCTGCGTTTGATCGTCAGTATGGCAGTGTTACGGCAGCGAACAGTACGCCATTGACTGATGGTGGTGCGGCAGTGATGTTGATGCGAGAAGGTAAAGCGAAAGAGCTCGGAATGGAGATCCTTGGTTACATCCGAGGTTATGCATTCTCTGCTATCGGCGTGGAAAAGGACATGCTGATGGGGCCGACTTATGCCACAGCGAAAGTGCTTGAAAATACAGGCTTGGAACTGTCAGACCTGACGTTGATCGACATGCACGAGGCCTTTGCTGCTCAAGCATTGGCGAATGTGAAGATGTTTGCTTCCGATAAGTTTGCTCAAGAAAACCTTGGTCGCTCAAAAGCGATTGGTGAAATTGACATGGATAAGTTCAACGTGCTTGGCGGATCAATTGCTTATGGTCACCCATTTGCTGCGACTGGTGCGCGTATGATGACGCAAACCCTACGAGAGCTAAAACGCCGTGGCGGTGGTATTGCATTGAATACTGCATGTGCTGCTGGTGGTCTTGGTGCGGCAATGATTCTGGAGGTTGAGTAATGAGCGAGCAAAAAGCATTTAGTCTAAAGGTTGATGAGCAAAATATTGCTTGGTTAGCCATCGATGTTCCTAATGAAAAAATGAATACGCTGCAGGCGGCTTTTGCTGACGAAATGAAAGAAATTTTTGCTCAGCTAAAAGACTCCAGTGGTATTAAAGGGATGATCATCCACTCCCTAAAACCGGACAATTTTGTTGCGGGTGCTGATGTTCGAATGCTAGAAGCATGCACCACAGCAAGTGAAGCGGAAGCCTTAGCAAGGCAAGGTCAGGAGTTGTTACAGCAGCTATCGGACTTACCTTATCCTGTCGTTGCGGCTATTCATGGCCCATGTTTGGGCGGTGGTTTAGAACTGGCTCTTGCATGTGATTATCGTGTTTGTACGGATTCTGACAAAACGCGTTTAGGTCTGCCAGAAGTACAACTTGGTTTATTGCCAGGTTCTGGTGGTACTCAGCGTCTGCCACGTTTGATTGGCCTGTTACCGTCGTTGGACTTAATCCTGACGGGTAAACAACTTCGTGCGAAGAAAGCTAAAAAATTGGGCGTTGTGGACGCCTGTGTGCCTGACACCATTTTGCTCGACGTAGCAAAACAGTTTATCGACAAAGGTAAAAACAAGGGCACGAAAAAGCTATCGACGAAAGAAAAGGTGATGTCTGGTAGCGGGCTAGGGCGCAAGTTTGTATTTGAGCAAGCTGCGAAGAAAACGAATCAAAAAACTCGCGGTAACTATCCAGCAACGGTTGCAATTCTAGAAGTTATTCAACATGGCTTAGAGAAAGGCTTCGCTAAAGGTCAAGAACTTGAAGCGAAGCGCTTCGGTGAGCTTGTGATGAGCTCAGAGTCAAAAGCGCTCCGTTCGATCTTCTTTGCCACAACAGAAATGAAGAAAGAAAATGGCACGGATGCGAAACCAGCACCAGTTCATAAAGTTGGTGTGCTTGGTGGTGGTCTGATGGGCGCCGGAATCAGCCATGTGTCTGTTGCAAAAGCAAAAGTACCTGTTCGCATCAAAGACGTTAGCAACGATGGCGTTTTAAACGCGCTCAACTACAACTACAAGTTATTTGAGAAACAGCGCAAACGTCGCATTCTATCCAAGGCCGATCTGCAAGCGAAAATGCTGCAACTGTCTGGTGGTGTCGATTTTACCAGTTTTAATCATATTGATGTCGTAATTGAAGCCGTTTTTGAAGACTTAGATCTTAAGCAAAAAATGGTGGCGGACATTGAAGCGAACGCTAAGACAGAAACTATCTTTGCGACCAATACTTCTTCGTTGCCTATCCACAAAATTGCAGAAAAAGCAGAGCGTCCAGAAAACGTAGTTGGTTTGCATTACTTCAGCCCAGTAGAAAAAATGCCTTTGGTGGAAGTGATTCCGCATGAAACGACGTCAGATGAAACCGTTTCAACAGTTGTTGCACTTGCTAAGAAGCAAGGTAAAACCCCGATCGTAGTGAAAGACAAAGCGGGCTTTTACGTGAACCGCATTCTTGCGCCATACATGAACGAAGCGGCGCATATTCTGCTGGCTAACGAACCGATCGAAAAGATTGATACGGCGTTGCTTGACTTTGGTTTCCCTGTTGGCCCGATTACCTTACTGGATGAAGTCGGTGTCGACATTGGCGCGAAAATTATGCCGATTCTGGTTAATGAGTTAGGTGACCGATTCAAAGGCCCGGATGTGTTTGATATCTTGTTAAATGATGGACGTAAAGGGCGCAAGAGTGGTAAGGGCTTTTACACTTACAAGGGCAAGAAGAAAGATGTCGACAAATCAGTTTACAAACTGCTTAAGCTCGACCCTGAATCTAAGCTAAGCGATAACGATATTGCGTTGCGCTGTGTGCTGCCAATGTTGAATGAAGCGGTACGTTGTTTGGATGATGGTATCATTCGCTCGCCACGTGACGGTGATATTGGCGCGATATTTGGTATTGGTTTCCCACCGTTCTTGGGTGGTCCGTTCCGTTACATGGACCAATTTGGCATTAAAGAGCTCGTAGAGAAAATGAATGAGTTTGCATCGAAGTATGGCGATCGTTACGCGCCATGTGATGGTTTGCTTACTCGAGCTGGTGAAGGGACAACGTTCTATTAAACGTTGCTGCGGTAGAGAAAAAGGCTTGCCAGTGGCAAGCCTTTTTCATAAAGAAGAAATGGTTACTTCTTCTTGTCTTTCTTATCTTTATTGTGGCCTTTACCTGGGTTGTCGTCCCCGTGAACGCTGCTGTTACCTTTTTTGTCTTTATCATTCCACTGCTTTGAAGAGCAATCATCTGATTTGATGGATACATTGTCTCCGCTAAGGCGCACACAGTCGTCACTTAATTCGAAGCCATCGCCTTTGACTGAGATTTCAGCGTGAGCAGATGCCAATGGCAGTATAAGAGCCACAAGTAAAAGTGCTTTTTTCATGATTACCTCATTAAGTTATTTTTAGTGCGGTAATTAGAGCATAAGCCGCAATGGCGTAATTTCAATTTTCTGCCAATTATGGTGCCGATTCAATCTATGAGACCGACAACCTCATGGGTTTGTAGGTTCATTCTAGTAATCGACAATTTTATTTCTGCGCAACTAGATCACCCCAAGCCGCAATCTTTTGGCCGAAGTTGGAACTCTTCAATCGATCCTATTTCTTGTCCTAGATGGATGCGCGGAGCCTCCGAATGCGCTTGACCTTGAGAGTGCATGATCAAACGATTTGCAGTACGAGGTTTCAATTCGTTCACAACGAAGCGAATCATGTCTGCGCGCGTCAGCTTCTTCAACTCCGCCAGTACCTTGTCACGTTGGTTAAACTCAGTGTCTTTGTTTCCTATCGCAACCCAAAGACGTTGAGCCCGACCTCGAAGTGTGGTGTCCGGCGTTGCTATTTGGTTCCACAAGCCGCGCTTACTGCTGTGCCATTGGTAATCGTTTAACTCTAACAGCACCATATAAAAGGCATTTAAAAACTCATCGATTGAGGTAACCAGCTCGGCAGGTGCTGCATTAGGTGACTGCACATACAGTACAATACCAGGGTGACGATTTAGCGGCATATTGCCAGTGCCTACCATGTAACCTAATTGCTGCTTGGTACGGATTTCGTGGAAAAACGTTGCCGACATAAGGTGATTGGCCAATGAGTATAGCGCGATACTGCGAGGCTCAATATCCTCGCACTGGTGGTAAATAACGACCGCGGAATCTTGCTGATTACAATGCACCTCACGTTGAAAACTGCCATTTTTACCTAGCATAATGAGCGGACGAAGTGCTTCTTCATAACGTTGCTCGTTAACTCTTAGAGCATCTTTTAAAGTCGTTGCCATGTCATGGGCTTGCTGGCGTTGCCAGTCTCCGTAAACAAACATTTCAACGTGCAGTTCTGCAAGAATGGATTCTACGAATACCGAGAGTTCATCGACTTCGATTTCTTCTAGCGCTTCGACTAAGGTTGCGAAAGGCGGGTTATTGGGTTGAAGTAACCCAGTAAGTGCGTTAAACAGCTGCGAAATAGGGCGATCTTGTGAAGCATTTCTCCAGTTTCGTAACAGTTGTTGTTTGATGGTTTCAAAGCGAGCAGGGCTGAAATCTCGAGAAGCAAAACGGTGCAGAATCATTTCTAGCAACTGAGGCAGCTTTTGACTGAACCCTGAGAGGGTTAAGGTCACGCCACCTTGGTGAGCGTACATGTTGTAACCCATCCCTGCGATTTCTGCTTGATAGGTTTCTTTTGCTAGCGAATCGAGGAACATCTCTACACATAAGCGCGTTTTGACGATGTTCTTTGGTGATGCAACGGCATGAGAGCTGTCGATAGCGACATAAACGACACCTTTAGGCACGCGAAATTCGTCATCTTGCAAATGCCACAGCCGAAACCCTTCGAGATCCTCAATCAACTCTGGCAGTGAATCACCATTTTCGAGTGGCATGGGGTCGAGATCGTAGCAAATATAAGGGTTCTTTTCCGGTAAGACGAATTGCCAGCTTGGGTCGATTTGTTGATAGAAACGACGTTGGTCTTCACTAAAAGGTGTGACGGAGTACGGGGTAAAGTACCATTCGGCAGTACGGTTGTATTCCAGGCCTTTAGCAATCAAAGTGACGCGTACATTATCGATGGTTAAGTATCGCAGCAATGAACGCTGTAACTCCTCATCGTAGCCCGCCATTTTGTAGTCACCATAAACCGTGTCTTCCGGTTGATAGTGCTGCATGTTGATCACCAGATGGCTGACGAGATCCATTGGGCGCGATGGCTCTTGGAAGCGGAAAGCCGATTCTAATACCGCTTGTTTTTCGAGATAGCGCCATTCATCTAACCCGTCTTGTTTGATCATCGAGAGGTATTGAAAAACCGCTTGAACGATATCATCAACATGATCTAAGCCGTTTGGCGTCAGGGTGCAGCTTACGGTAAAGTCTCGGTAGTTACTGCCACTCGCGCCGCCGCCCGCTGAGAGAGAGGTAATCCAGCCTTTTTCTTTGAGTTGAAGCATCAAACTGCCTTCTCCTTCATAACCCAACAGGTGAGCAAAGTAGGAGAGTGGCTTCACGCTATAATGCGCATCCATTCCCGGCATGGGGAATGTGAGAATCAGTTTACGGAACTCTTTGAGCGGCTCGACTTGAACCAAAATGCCCGTGCTTTCCTCAGTGCCTATCGGTACATCAATCGATTTTCCACGAAGGTGGTGATTTGGGATGTCAGCAAACATGGTTTCTACCCAAGCTTGCTGTTCATCGAGCGACTGTGGCCCAAATAGAGTCAGTGTCATCAAATCGGCGGAATACTGAGAGTGGTGAAACTCCACAATTTCGTCGCGGATGGATTTACCATCTCGGTCGCCAAGAGTATCTAAGTTTCCGACAGAGAATTTTGAAAACGGGTGCTCTGGATTGATGACTTCTTTGTTAACTTGATACAGGCGACGAGAATCATCATTGAGTTTGAGCTTGTATTCGGAGTCGACAGCCTGGCGTTCTTTGTCTAATGCTTCTTCGTTAAACAAAGGTGCGGTAAAAAATTGGCTAAATCGATCTAAGGCACTTTCAAAGGCATTTGGAGCAATATTGAAAAAGAAACAAGTGTGCTCTGTACCAGTCCAAGCGTTGTTTGTTCCACCGTGTTGGCTAATATAGCTTTGAAACTCGCCCACTTTAGGGTATTTTTCCGTACCCAAAAAAAGCATGTGTTCTAAATAGTGTGCCAGACCTTGGCGATCGTTTGGGTCGTCGAAGTGTCCAACGTTCACTGCCAGAGCAGCTGCCGACTGTTGAGCTGTATCGGAATGAATCAGCAGTACACGCAGTTCATTGCTCAAGGTAATGTAGCGGTATTGATTTGAATCGTTAGGACTTAGATGCACGATGCGTCTCCAGATTTCGCATTACAGTAATTTAGGCTCCCCTCGCGGGGGGCGCAAAGTTTGCGTTTCGACAAATACTGCTTGCCGTATTTTTGTTATTCGTAGACTTCTGCACAGGCCCATCGCGTTTGCGTATGGGGAAGAACTGTTTGAGTGAATGCTCTGAACTCATTGCACAGTTAAATAGTGTGATGAACTGAGTACATTCTTTTAATAGATTGTTAAGAAAGTCGCTATCTTTAACAAGCGAATTGGTATAATGAACAGATAATTATATCAGTATTTTTGTTTCGTCATTGTTAAAGTTAGCCCCGTCTATCTAATAAAGATAGCAGTCAACCTTTTGGTAGCGTTAGCTATCCCTAGGAAATAACATGAAAATATTCATCATGCGTCACGGTGAAGCCGAGCATTTTGCAGATTCAGACGCAGCACGACAATTGACCCCAAGAGGCAGAGTCGAATCAGAAGCGGTTGCGAGAGCCTGTAAAGAACAGGGTTTTGCGCAATTCGATAAAGTGTTGGTGAGTCCGTACATTAGAGCTCAACAAACTTGGCAAGAGATCAGTGCGTATTTCTCTGCAAAAAGCATTGAAACTTGTGAAGATATTACACCTTATGGCCAGTCCGAGCATGTCTTCGATTTCGCAAGTGCGTTAATCGAAGTCGAACAATTGGACTCGCTTTTGTTCGTATCGCATTTGCCTTTGGTCGGTTATCTGACTTCAGAGTTTGTAAAAGACATGACACCTCCGATGTTTCCTACATCAGGCCTAGTGTGCATTGAATATGATTTACAAACACAAAATGGTGAAGTGCTATGGCATATTACGCCATAAGTGTCTAAACCAAAATAAGCGTTTGCAAATTAGAGACAGAATAAGAAAGGCAGGAGATCCCTGCCTTTTCGTTTCATCGTGTCTACGGTAAGCCTGTTACTTTTCAGGAATTGAAAGCAACACTAACAACGCACCATCACCACCAAATTCTAGTGGCGCTTGGTGAAAAGCCATAACGTCAGGATGCTGTGCTAACCAAAGTGGGGCTTTCTGTTTCAGGATGTGTTTCCCAATACCATGTTGCACACACGCACAATGAATCTCGTTTTTGATGCAATAGGCTATCATCGCACCAAGCTCGCGTTTTGCTTCTTGCTGTGTCATGCCGTGCATATCGAGGAACACGTCCGGTACATACACGCCACGACGTAGACGTTTGACTTCATAAGTGGAGACGTCGTCACGTGCATAACGAGTTGGACCTTCATCGTTTAATAGAGGGACAAACTCATCTGAAAAGTAAAATTCAGAGTCACTCGCTTCACGGTTGGAGCGCTTGATTTCTTTTTGCTTAGTATTTTTTTTTGGTTGCTGGATTATGGTATCCTGTCGCAACTTTTTTACGCCCTGTACTGCTTCCTGAAACAAGGCGAAATCGTCATCGTTCTCGGTGTCTTTTTTGCTCATTAGGTAAACAATTTCATTAATAAACTTTATTGGCAGTATTGTAGCGCTTTTCGGAGGCAATTTTGGATAAGATTTTTGTAGAAGAAGCGGTATCGGAACTGCATACCCTTCAAGATATGATTCGTTGGACGGTAAGCCGCTTTAATGCAGCGAACCTGTTTTACGGTCATGGTACTGATAATGCGTGGGATGAAGCTGTTCAGCTTATCCTGCCAACCTTATACTTGCCGATTGATGTGCCTCCGCACGTATTGAACTCTCGCCTAACGACAAGCGAGCGTCTGCGTATTGTTGAGCGCGTAGTAAAACGCATCAACGAGCGTACGCCAACAGCATACCTAACAAACAAAGCATGGTTCTGCGGTCTTGAGTTCTTCGTTGATGAGCGTGTACTTGTGCCACGCTCTCCTATCGGCGAATTGATTCAAGCGGAATTCCAACCTTGGTTGGTGGAAGAACCTACGCGCATCATGGACCTATGTACGGGTTCTGGTTGTATTGCGATTGCTTGTGCGCACGCTTTCCCTGAAGCAGAAGTGGATGCGATCGACATCTCTACAGATGCTCTACAAGTGGCTGAGCAAAACGTACAAGATCACGGTATGGAGCAGCAAGTGTTCCCAATTCGCTCTGATTTGTTCCGTGATCTTCCAAAAGAGAAATACAATCTAATCGTGTCCAACCCACCATATGTGGATGAAGAAGACATGAACAGCCTGCCAGATGAGTTCACGCATGAGCCTGAGCTTGGTTTAGCCGCGGGTACGGATGGTCTAAAACTAGTGCGTCGTATTCTTGCTAACGCGCCAGATTATCTAACAGATAACGGCATTCTTATTTGTGAAGTCGGAAACTCAATGATTCATATGATGGAACAGTACCCAGAGATTCCATTTACTTGGATTGAGTTCGAGAACGGCGGTCATGGCGTATTTATGCTAACGCGTGACCAGCTGGTTGAGTGTGCAGAAGAGTTTAAACTGTACAAAGACTAATAGAGTCTTGCACTAAACATTAAAACACCGAGCTTTATGCTCGGTGTTTTTTTATGCATACCTCGCCGATATTAACTCTTTACATCAAAACGTAATAAAGCCACTATGAATCCACGAAGAATTGGAAAGCAGCTATGCTCTGTTTTGAGAGAGCGTGGCGATAAAAAACTTGAGGAAGTAATGGCAGGAAACAGTATCGGACAACATTTCCGAGTGACGACATTCGGGGAAAGTCACGGTATCGCACTGGGATGTATCGTAGACGGATGTCCTCCGGGGTTGGAAATTACAGAAGCAGATCTACAAATCGATCTCGACCGCCGTCGTCCAGGCACATCACGTTACACCACACAACGTCGTGAACCGGATGAAGTTAAAATTCTTTCTGGCGTTTTTGAAGGCAAAACCACGGGCACATCGATCGGTTTGCTAATTGAAAACACCGACCAGCGCTCAAAAGACTACTCTGACATCAAAGATAAGTTCAGACCGGGTCATGCTGATTACACTTACCACCAAAAATATGGCATCCGCGACTATCGCGGTGGCGGCCGTTCTTCAGCTCGTGAAACCGCAATGCGTGTGGCGGCTGGTGCAATCGCGAAGAAATACTTAAAAGATGAGTTTGGTGTTGAGATTCGTGCTTACTTGTCACAAATGGGTGATGTATCTATCGACAAGGTAGATTGGAGCGAAATCGAGAACAATGCATTCTTCTGCCCTGATGCTGACAAAGTAGAAGCATTTGACCAACTTATCCGTGACCTGAAAAAAGAAGGCGACTCTATTGGCGCAAAAATCCAGGTTGTGGCAACTAACGTGCCTGTTGGTCTTGGGGAACCCGTATTTGACCGTTTGGATGCAGACATCGCGCACGCACTAATGAGCATCAACGCGGTGAAAGGCGTGGAAATCGGAGACGGTTTCGAGGTGGTAAACCAAAAAGGCAGTCAGCACCGTGATACGCTTGCTCCTGAAGGTTTTGGTAGTAATCATGCGGGTGGCATTCTTGGTGGTATCTCGACTGGTCAAGACATTGTCGCAAACATTGCGCTTAAGCCAACATCAAGTATCACTGTGCCGGGTGAGACCATCACAAAAGAAGGTGAACCAACTCAGTTGATCACCAAAGGTCGTCATGACCCATGTGTGGGTATTCGTGCTGTGCCTATCGCAGAAGCGATGCTGGCTATTGTGGTGATGGATCATTTACTACGCCACCGTGGTCAAAACCATGGCGTAACAACTGAAACACCGAAGATTTAAGAGCTTTGTGTCATTCCAGCGAGCTATAGCGAGACTAGGAATCTAATTTCAGCACGATGAAAAGAGAAAGAAACATCTCTGACAACAGAGTGCTCGGATAATAGATCCTGAATCATGCTCCTTCGTCGCTGTTCAGGATGACTGAATATAAAATTACGCCACTCACTGAATCGCGGGTGGCACAATTTTATCAGGCAACCTTTTTTGTTTAAGTAGTTTTTGCTTAATGAATCGAGCCTTCGGTTTCCAAATGGAAAGAAGGCAGGCGCCACTTAAAGCGTACCGCAGCCATACGCAACATGTAACCAGTAACCAGTGTAATAATAGTGGCAGTGACATCGGGAACATTGAATTCTAATAGCGCTAAGTACATTCCTGATGCGATAAGAGCGACAGAAGCGTAAAGCTCTTCATGCAGTACCAATGGTGTTTGGCGACAGATTAAGTCGCGAAGTAGCCCACCGAATACACCAGTTACTAACGCTGAAACCATACAAATACCAGGGTGCAAGCCCATGCCCATCGCAATTTTTGTTCCGATGATACTAAACACGATTAAACCTAATGCATCGAGGCGAATGAACAGACCTTTCAGCTTAATCACCCATTTCGCTAAACCTGTTGTTAGCACACCTGCAACACACGTAATTGCAAGGAACTCTGGGTTTTTTACCCAACCAAGAGGGTAGTGGCCTAATAGAATGTCACGTACGGTGCCACCACCAATGGCCGTTGCGCTGGCCACCAACATAACACCAAACCAGTCCATCTTTCTTCTACCAGCACTTAACGCACCTGTCATGGCTTCAGCCGTGATACCAATGATATACAACACACTTAGCAACATAGGGAAACACTCAACGTAAAAAGTCACTACGTTCTACGAGAATCAGCGTAGGCGAAGTAACAACACTTACAAACGGTTCTATCTCTCTTAAAAAGTGATTAAAACCAGCAACATGTTTGTAATCAAACGGCTTAAAAATAGCGGTTTGAACGGCATCAAAATAAGGCGAGAGTGTAGTGGTAAATAAGTACGCTGACGAATGAGAAATTGTATGGAGAAAGCGATGTTCAGATAAATTCAACTAATAACCAAAAATGTGGGGTTGCCTTTACCTCATAGCTAAAAACAGCGACAATATGCAGCGCATGTCAAACTGAAGTACAAACTCGACGATGACCCACGAATACCAAGACTTAATCACCATTTTTAATGACACCTTTTTAGAACAATTTAATACGAAATTAGAGTTAGGTGGTGATGAGCCTATTTATCTTCCTGCTGATGATGAACACCCTCATCATCGGATTATTTTTGCTCGGGGTTTTTACGCCTCTGCTTTACACGAGATCTCGCATTGGTGTGTGGCTGGTCCAGAGCGTCGTTTGCTGGAAGATTTTGGCTATTGGTATGAACCCGATGGGCGAACAGCAGAAGTTCAAGCGGAGTTTGAGAAAGTTGAAGTGCGACCTCAAGCTTATGAATGGATTCTGGCACAAAGCGCTGGCTTCCCTTTTACGGTGAGTTGTGACAATCTACACGGCGATTTTGAACCAGATAGGCTCGGCTTTATGAAAAAAGTGCATAAAGAAGTGCTAGGTATTTTGGACGTTGGCTTGCCTTTGCGAGTGAAAATGCTTTCTGATGCCCTGCGCGCATTTTATCAAACTAAGCCACTGGAAGCGTCGGACTTTTGCGTTAAATAACCACTAATAACCTCAGAGATACACCATGATTATTGAATTTGAAGAAAAACTACTGGAACTGATTGATGCTCGAATTGAAACAGCATCTGACGATGAATTGTTTGCTGGTGGTTATTTACGTGGTCACATCTCTTTATCCGCGGCGTCTTGTGAAGAAGAAGGGATTAGCGATATTACTGAGCTGAAGTCACGCATTGAGAGCAGCTTAGAAGATGCGCGTACCGAGTTAAGCCCGGCCGATCGCGTGATTGTCAGTGATTTGTGGCAAGAGCTCCAGGCTCAGGCTTAATCCCCAAGCAGCGTTTTCCCTTTATTTAATCCTAGTCATTTACTACTTCGAAAAATTCGAACCTCTCCATAAAATTTTTGTGGTTGTAGCGAAACAGTTCAACTTTTATTCTGATCAGCATAAAACGTGAACAAAGGATTACAACCATGAAAATTGTCGCATTTGGTGCATCTACCAGCTCTACCTCAATCAACAAACTACTTGCTACATACGCAGCAAACCAAGTCGAAGGCGCTCAAGTGAATGTTCTAGACTTAAACGATTATCAAGCGCCAATGTTTAGCGAGGACAAAGAGAAAGAAATAGGTCAAGCTGAAGGGGCTGTCGCGTTTTTACGTGACTTGGCGGAGGCTGACGCTCTCGTTGTTTCCTTCGCAGAGCACAACGGTTCGTACCCAGCGGCCTATAAAAACTTGTTCGATTGGGCGACGCGCATTGAGCGTAATGTATTTCAAAACAAACCTGTCGTTTATTTAGCAACTTCCCCAGGTCCCGGTGGTGCACAAAGTGTTCTTGCGGCGGCGACAGGTTCTGCACAATTTTTTGGCGCGGATGTAAAGGCATCGTTATCTGTGCCGAGCTTCTACGAAAATTTTGACGTGGAATCGGGTAAGGTTGTAAACCCAGAAGTGGCAGAGCAAGTGAAACAGGCAGTTGCACTGCTGAAGTAATCTCAGTACGAGCGACTTAATGAGTTAGCGATTCCCGACACGTATCTGTGTCGGGAATTAAAACGAGAGAATACTCTTACAGCTCGGTAATGGCTTTGCCTTTTCTTAGTTTACGAACCCACATTCGACTTGGGTGAAGTTCGGTCAATACATCAACAGGTAATGGCAGCGGGTCCCCACAGATCTGGGAGGCTAACACTTCAGCTAATAATGGTGCAGAGCTCAGTCCACGAGACCCTAAACCTAAGAAGCAGAATAGGTTAGGGTACTGATGAATGGTTTCTACCTCTTCTTCTTTTTGATTTTGTAAGTTGGCGTATTGCGTTTTGATCGTCTCAAAGTCACCCACATTTCCGACAAATGGTAAGTGATCTCGGCTAACACAACGAATACCTTGGCGAGATTGATTACCAGTGATATCTACCTCTTTTGCCCATGTTTGATTCGGTACACATTTCACTAGCTTTTCCGCATTATCTTTTTGGGCGTTTTCATCAAATTCGTAGTCAAGGTGACTGCGGTCGTAGCTTGCACCGATACACAAGTGTTGATTACTTGGGTTAACAGGTGTCATGTAACCGTCGTAACACAACACCGTTTTCAGCTGACTCAGCGTTTCGGTTGCTGGCGCATGACTGACTTGTCCTTTCACTTGTCCCATTGGTAGGGAAGCGGTTTGACTCAATGTCTGGAACTCATGGCCGTTCGCAATTACAACCGTTGAGTGCTCAAATGTTTGACCACTCGCCGTTAGTAGCCAGAGCTGACGCTTTTCATCCCAATCTAATGCCTCAACAAGATGTTCAAACTTCGTTGAGAGTAACGACGTCTTCTCCAATTGTTTAATTAACCCGCGAGTTAACTCGGCAGGGCACAGCCACCCTCCCATTGGGTAGTGCACAGACGCCATATCAATAGGTAACCCGATAGTGTTCGCAGTTTCCTCGGCGGACAGCTTTTGAATGAGCTCTGGAGTGAAGTTACCCGCAAGCATTTTCTCCAGTTTGTCTGTGGATTTGTCATCCCACATCAACTGAGTTACGCCACACCAGTCATGATCAAAATCGATCTCTTGTGCTGCTTGTTCAACAAACTGACGTGCGAACAAAAATGCAGGAGCAAACACACGCGAAACGCCCGTGTGCGGGCCATTAAGCAGTGGATAAACGGCTCCTTGTCGATTGCCTGAAGCTCCTTTGGCTGGTTGTTTGTCTTTACAGTAAAGGGTGACGTTTTGGCCACGACGAACTAACGTTTTCGCTAACGCCGCGCTAGCTATACCACCACCAATGATGGCAATCGAATCAAGATTGCTAGATGCTGAGCGATTGAACCAAGGGAGATGGTTCGATTGCTTTTCACGTTGCTCCATAGAGCCGGCGATCATTTCTCGCTTAGTGCCGAAACCTTTCACCTTTTTCATTGTAAAGCCAGCTTCGTTCAAACCACGACGTACAAAGCCTGCTGCGGTAAACGTGGCAACTGTACAATCTTGCTTGGCTAGCTTTGCCATGTTGTTGAACAGGCCTTGGTTCCACATTTCTGGGTTTTTGCTTGGCGCGAATCCATCTAAGAACCAAGCATCAATCAAACCTTGTTCGTTGTATGGGACTTGCGGCATGCAGTCTTTAATGTCACCAAACCAAAGGTCGAGTGTGATTGCGCCGTCTTCTAAAACAATGCGATGACACTCCGGCACAGCGGCAGGGTAGTGCTTTTGTAACTTTTCCGCGTATTCAGCTAGCTCAGGCCAAGCTTCATGCGCCTTCTTTAAATCGGCTTTGCTTAATGGGTATTTTTCAAAGCTAATAAAATGCAGCTCTTTCAATGTTGCGTCCGGATGCTGACGACGAAACTCACTAAACCACTGGCATACTGCTAAGAAGTTTAATCCCGTGCCAAATCCTGTTTCACCAATGACAAAACGTCTTTGGTCAAATTCCTGCCATCTTTCTGGGAGATGATTTTGTTTTAAGAAAACGTAGCGTGTCTCTTCAAGACCGTTTACGTTAGAGAAGTAAACATCATCAAATTGGTCTGAAACCGGAGTACCAGCTTCGTTCCAACCAAGTTCTGCGTTTTTTATTGAAGTCATAATGGTGCAAATTTGTGATTTGGCGCGGTAAGAATGGGGCGATTGTACGAATTTATGGGAAAGCTGACCACTTTTGTTGACTATCTTAGTTATCATCTAGCGGATTTTTGAATTATAGGAATGTCATAATGAAACGAGTCGTAATCACCGGTATGGGTATTGTTTCAAGTATCGGTAACAACGTCGAAGAAGTTCTAGCGTCTCTTAAAGCGGGCAAATCTGGCATCACTGCATCTGAGCAGTTCAAAGAACACGGTCTTCGTTCGCAAGTATGGGGTGACCTAAAAATCAACCCGGCGGAACACATCGACCGTAAGCAGATGCGCTTTATGGGTGATGCGGCTGCTTATGCATACCTATCAATGGAGCAGGCAATCGCAGACGCTGGTCTTACAGAAGAGCAGGTTTCAAACGATCGTACCGGTATCGTTGCAGGTTCTGGCGGTGCTTCTGCATACAATCAAACGGTAGCGACAGACACGATGCGCGCCAAAGGCGTAAAGCGAGTTGGTCCTTACATGGTTCCTCGTACTATGTCTTCTACTGTTTCTGCTTGTCTTGCTACGCCATTTAAGATTCGTGGCGTGAACTACTCAATGAGCTCTGCATGTGCAACATCTGCACACTGTATCGGCCATGCTATGGAGCTTATTCAACTAGGCAAACAAGATATTGTTTTTGCTGGTGGCGGCGAAGAGCTAGATTGGTCTCAAACTATGATGTTTGATGCGATGGGCGCACTGTCAACCAAATACAATGACACGCCAGACAAAGCATCTCGTACATACGATGCAGACCGTGACGGTTTTGTTATCTCGGGCGGCGGCGGCATGCTGGTTATTGAAGAACTAGAGCACGCACTGGCACGTGGTGCGAAAATCTACGGTGAAATCGTAGGTTACGGTGCGACATCAGATGGCTACGACATGGTAGCGCCATCAGGTGAAGGCGCAATTCGTTGTATGAAGATGGCGATGCAAGACGTTGATGGTGTGGATTACATCAACACGCACGGCACATCGACACCAGTTGGTGACGTGAAAGAGCTTGGTGCTATCCAACAATTGTTTGGTGAGAACAGCCCTGCAATCTCTGCAACAAAAGCAATGACTGGCCACGCACTCGGCGCAGCGGGCGTGCACGAAGCGATTTACTCAACACTTATGCTAGACAAAAACTTCATTGCTCCAAGCATCAATATTTCAAACTTGGACGAAGCAGCACAAGGTCTGGACATCGTGACAGAAGCACGTGATGCAGAGCTAACGACCGTAATGTCAAACAGCTTTGGCTTTGGCGGCACAAACGCAACTTTGGTTATTAAAAAGTACCAAGGTTAACTGAATTTGTTGGCGCCTTGCGAGAGTACTGTAAACGCCAACAATCCAGTTTCCAGAGCTTGATCAGTCACACTGATCGAACAGACGCAGACTCTATCCCATGGAGAGCGGGATAGGATCCTTTTGTTCTGGAACTTTGCCCGGCTATTTAGCCGGGCTTTTTCTTTTCTCTGTTTCTGCTTTTCTCTAGGCTTCCCGTCAATCGATTCTATAGGAGTTACCTCCTTGAGGTTTATTGGTGTTATATCTTGAGATTTTTCGGGAAAAGGGCACAATCGCTTTAGTTTCGCATCTTGCGAATAAACGAACTCTTACAAATGGATGTTAGAACGCTGGCGCTATGAAAATTATTGTTGATGAAAATATGCCGTATGCTGAAGAGCTATTCAGCCAACTCGGTAACGTAATTCTAAAACCAGGTCGTACACTGACCGCCGATGATTTAGTGGATGTTGATGCCCTAATGATTCGCTCAGTCACCAAAGTGAATGCTGACCTGATCAGCAAAGCAAACAAGCTGAAGTTTGTTGGTACGGCCACGGCAGGCATGGATCATGTTGACCAAGCACTCTTAAAAGAGAAAGGCATTTTCTTCACTGCTGCGCCAGGGTGTAACAAAGTGGGTGTAGCGGAATACGCGTTCAGCGTGATGATGGTGCTCGCTCAGCAACAAGGTTTCTCGGTATTTGACAAGACGGTAGGTATTATTGGTGCAGGCCAAGTAGGTAGCTACCTAGAGAAATGTTTGAAAGGCATGGGTATTAAAGTTCTCATCAATGACCCATTCAAACAAGAGGCTGGTGATCCTCGTAGCTTTACTCCGTTGACAGAACTGATTGAAAGCTCAGACATCATTACACTACATACGCCAATCACCAAAGATGGCCCATACCCAACGCATCATTTGATTGATGAGAAGGTATTAAATGGTCTCCGCAGCGATCAAATTTTGATTAACGCGGCTCGAGGTCCCATCGTTGACAACGCTGCTTTGAAGCAACGTCTTTTGAAAAATGATGGCTTTACAGCGGCACTCGACGTATTTGAATTTGAACCAGAGGTTGATATGGAGCTTCTGCCTCTGCTAGCATTCGCAACCCCTCACGTTGCAGGCTACGGCTTGGAAGGGAAAGCTCGCGGTACAACGATGATTTTCAACAGCTACTGTGAGTTCTTAAATAACGAATTACGTGCGCATGCCAGCGATTTACTGCCAACCGCGCCTGTTCCTACTATGGTATTGGACAGAGCTTGGGACGAAGCAACACTGCATAACATCACGCAGTTAATCTATGATGTGCGTAGAGATGACGCTCTTTTCCGCCGTGAAATCAGTAAGCCAGGCGCTTTTGACCTGATGCGTAAAAACTACTGGGATCGCCGTGAATACAGCGCTGTCACGCTAGTGGGTAACAAAACATGTAACCTTGCTCCATTAGCAGAACTAGGTTTTCAGATTGAGGTAAGTCAATGAGCCAGCAATATAATGTTGCCATTTTAGGTGCGACCGGTGCGGTCGGTGAAACAATTTTGGATGTGCTTCAAGAGCGCAAATTCCCAGTAGGCGAAATCTTCCTACTCGCGAGTGAGCGCAGCGAAGGCAAGACTTACCGCTTCAATGGTAAAACGGTACGCGTTCAAAACGTAGAAGAGTTCGATTGGTCTCAAGCGCATATCGCACTGTTTTCTGCTGGTGGTGAGCTATCAGCCAAGTGGGCTCCAATTGCCGCTGATGAAGGCGTGATTGTTATCGACAATACATCACACTTCCGTTACGAGTACGACATTCCTCTTGTTGTGCCAGAAGTAAACCCAGAAGCGATTGCAGAGTTTCGTAACCGTAACATCATCGCGAACCCGAACTGTTCAACCATCCAAATGCTGGTGGCACTAAAACCAATTCACGATGCGGTGGGCATTGAGCGTATTAACGTATCAACTTACCAATCGGTGTCTGGTGCAGGCAAAGCGGGTATCGATGAGCTAGCAGGTCAAACGGCGAAGCTGCTAAACGGTCTGCCCGCAGACAAGAAGCAATTCTCTCAACAGATCGCGTTTAACTGTATTCCACAAATCGATCAGATGATGGAAAACGGCTACACCAAAGAAGAAATGAAAATGGTGTGGGAAACACAGAAGATCTTTAACGATCCATCAATCACAGTCAATCCAACGTGTGTACGTGTTCCTGTATTCTACGGTCACGCAGAAGCACTTCACATTGAGACTCGTTCACCTATCGATGCACAAGAAGTCGTTAACTTGCTTGAACAAACTGACGGTATCGAAGTGTTCCACGGTGAAGACTTCCCTACACAAGTTCGCGATGCGGGCGGTAAAGACCATGTAATGGTTGGCCGTATCCGTAACGATATCAGCCATCATAGTGGCGTAAATCTGTGGGTTGTTGCTGATAATGTGCGTAAAGGCGCGGCAACTAACGCGGTGCAAATCGCAGAAGTTCTGATCCGCGATTACTACTAAGTCGCTTACAGTTCATTTCAAAGCCTCGCACAGTGCGAGGCTTTTTTGTACGAACGAAACAAAATAGTGTGAGATTAGTACGAATATGGCGAGAGCCACACATTTTTTATTCTCAACGCTATAGTTTTGCATGTGATATCCGATATATTTAACCGATCACCATTTCAAATTGTATTTAGCACAAAACTGAGCCTTCTATGCGTCAAAATTATAAGCGTTTGTTAGCAGCCCTTGTGTTGATGAGCGCGACTCAGACATTATCAGTGGTTCAAGCCGAAGGAATTCGTCTTGTTGGACCGTCTGGTGAAGTGCAATCATCTCCGAGCTATGCTGAAGATATTGAGCGAGCATTACCTGCTCCTCCTGCAAATACTCAGCCGTCACGTTTCTTTGGTCCGACTGGTGAAAATCAAACACTATGGTCGATCGCTTCAGAGTTACGACCTTCACGCGGTGTTACCGTTCAACAAACGCTTCTTGCCATTTATCGAATTAACCCTCAAGCGTTTGAGAACCAAAACATTCATGAGTTGATCCCAGGGAGTCGACTACGAGTACCGTCTCTAGAGCAAGTGCAAAGCGCGACTACAGAGCAAGCTGTTGCGATTATGAAGGCGCACGAGGCTAAGTTAAAACAGCCGAAGCCGACAAATAGAGCCACGCCAGCGCAACGCGTCACCGAGCAACCAAAGCCACAAATAAAAGTAGAACCCAAGCCTGTTGCTCCTAAGCCAGAAACTACTGTAGCTGCGGAACCAAAACCGGTTCAAAAAACAATACCAGTTATTCCTGCGCCACCTGTGAACACCTCTCCGCAGGGTGAAAAGCAGGTCAGTGCGTTAAAAGACAAACTTCAAGGCTCACAAAGTGAATTAGAGTCATTGGAAGAGAAGAACCATCGTCTTCGCTTAATGTTGTCAGAAGTGCAAAGCGAAGTTGAAACCTTGAAAAATGAGCTGAATGACGAAGAACGCATTCGCTCGGAAGTCGAGAAACTGCTTGCTGAAGAGCGCCAGCGCCTTGCTGAGCAACAACGCATGCAGCCAAGTACGATTGACAAGATTTTGTCTAATGGTTGGCTTGTCGGCTTAGCGGCGCTTATTCCAGGTGCATTGCTGGCACTGTTGGTTGTGATGTTGCTTGGTCGCCGTTCTAAAAACAAAGAGGAAGAGCCTGCTGAGCAATCGCCGCAGGAAACCGATCCATTAGCTGCGCCAATTGGTTTAGCGGCGACGGACGAGCTGGATGAAGAACTCACACTTGATGATGAGTTGTTCGCAGATGAAGATATTAGTACTCAGGCTACACAAGAAGAGAAGCCAGATTTAGAAGAAGACGTCTTTGCCAACCTTGACGATGAAGAACTGGATTTCAACCTAGAAGGGGATGATGACCCATTTGCAGATATTGGCGATGACGGCGACCTAGATGTTGGTCTGGATGAGTTTGAATCATCGAACAATGGTATCCAAGTCAACGGCGAAGAAAAAGCGCTTGGTTTAGAAGAAATGGAGCGAGCCTTAGATGAGGTTGCTCCAGAACTAGAAGTGCTCGATGACGATGAGTCTGGCTTCGATCTTTCGGATGATACGAATGAGAAATCAGACTCGCTTTCAGACGACGCATTTGCCGAGTTACTTGCAGCCGATGAGCCGTCAGAAGAGTTACCAAGTGACACTGTCGACCAGGATATGCTTGATGACTTGTTTGCTGAACTTGGCAACGATGACTTCGATTTAGATACTGATGAGCCTGAGTTAAAACAGCCTGTGTCGGATGATGACTTTAGTGTAGGAGAGGCATCTGACGACGATATCGATAAGCTATTGGCCCAGTATGAACAACCGGCTAGCGAATCGGAAGTTCGAGAAGCTGACGCCAATGAAGGTCCTGTTCTAGATGAAAACAGTACAGAGCTACTCGATGAACTCATTGATTTTGATGAAGATGACACAGACGAGTTTGATCCACTAAACGAGCTAGAAGCAATCTCTGGTTTTGAAGGTGATGACTCGATCGAAGAGTTAGACGCAGATAGCACAGACTTACTGGATGAACTCATTGATGATGTTACCTCTGAACTTGATGAAGAGACTGAAGCTGATTTAGATCCGTTTGATGATCTGATTCGAGAGGACGAGAGCCCAGAGCAGAATAAATCGGAAGAGGAAGAGTTACTGAAATCACTTGGTTTTGGTGAGCCAGACGCCGACGAAAAGCCATCTTCCGTAGTTGAGTCAGAACAAACTCATGAAGATCAGGACATTGAGTCTGGATTGGACATCGACGCTTTATTAAGTGAAAGCCAACCAGACACGCAACAAGCTGCAAAAGAGCAACCATTAACCGAGCCAGAGGCTGCTTCAGAGCCATTTAGCAGCGATGAATTTCTTGGTGATTTAGAGGACCTCTCACCAGAGAATGATCCTTTAATGAGCGAGCTAGACGACCTATTTGAGTCAGACAGTGAAGAACTTCTGCCAACAGAACAAGAAAAAGCGGATTTTTCTGCTGAACTTGACGCTCTATTTGATAGTGAAGACGATTTACCGCAGCAAGTTGAAAAAACACAAACGGAGATAGAGGAAGCTTCATCACTACAACAAGAGGCTACCGATACTGATTCAACACAAGAACCATCCGTGGAGTCCGATGCTGAGGTACAGCCTCACGTTGAGCAAGAGGAAGACATTCCAGCCTTCACACCGACACCAAATACAATAGAAAATGAATTCGGTGTTCCACAAGAAGAAGATTGGCTACTGGATGAACCTGAATTGGAGCCGGAAACTGAGTCGACCAACGATTCAGAAGAAGAATTCAATTTTGATGAGCTAGATCTTCCAGAATTCAGCGAAGAAGATGCTCTAGCATCTATGGCTGGCGAACCTGCGTTAGAAACGTCCGAGTCCGTTGAACCAGAACAAATTGAAGCCGACTTGCCAGCTGAGTCCGAAGAAGAGTTCAATTTTGACGAGCTGGATCTTCCTGAGTTTAGTGAAGAAGACGCATTGGCGTCTATGTCGGATGAGCCGGAGTTAGAAACGTCCGAGTCTGTTAAACCAGAGCAAGTCGAAGCTGACTTACCAGCTGAGTCCGAAGAAGAGTTCAATTTTGATGAGCTGGATCTTCCAGAATTCAGTGAAGAAGACGCATTGGCGTCTATGACGGATGAGCCGGAGTTAGAAACGTCCGAGTCCGTTGAGCCAGAACAGGTTGAAGCCGACTTGCCAACTGAGTCCGAAGAAGAGTTCAATTTTGATGAGCTCGATTTGCCAGAGTTCAGTGAAGAAGATGCACTGGCGTCTATGGCTGGCGAGCCTACGTTAGAAACGTCCGAGTCCGTTGAACCAGAACAAGTTGAAGCCGACTTGCCAACTGAATCAGAAGATGAATTCAATTTTGATGAGCTAGATCTTCCTGAGTTTAGTGAAGAAGACGCATTGGCGTCTATGGCGGATGAGCCGGAGTTAGAAACGTCCGAGTCCGTTGAGCCAGAACAGGTTGAAGCAGACTTGCCAGCTGAATCAGAAGATGAATTCAATTTTGATGAGCTGGATCTTCCTGAGTTTAGTGAAGAAGACGCATTGGCGTCTATGGCTGGCGAACCTGCGTTAGAAACGTCCGAGTCCGTTGAGCCAGAACAGGTTGAAGCCGACTTGCCAGCTGAGTCCGAAGAAGAGTTCAATTTTGATGAGCTCGATTTGCCAGAGTTCAGCGAAGAAGATGCCTTGGCGTCGATGGAAGAAGAGCCAGAATTACCGAGCTCTGAGACTGCAGATATAGAACCAATCTCCGGTGAGGATGAAGAGTTAAGTTTTGACGACCAAGATCTTCCAGAGTTCAATGAGGAAGATGTTCTCGCATCAATGAACGAGGGTGCGCCAGAGAACCCTAAGGTTGAAGCAGAGACATCGAGACCAGCTATTCAAGCCGATAACGATCATGATGCTTTGTTTGAAGTATTTGCGCAGCAAAACGGCTTTGATACTGACCCAGAAGTGCAGCCAACAGCGACAGAGGGTGAGCCGCTCAGTAATTTGGATGATGAATCATCAATGGCTAACCTTCTTGCGGAAGACGCAAACTCAGAAGTATTTGAAGGTAAACTAGACAGTGACACCATCGCAAGTGCAGGTATGGATTTTGAAACCATGCTTGATGTTGGAGATGATTGGGATGGCTTTAAACTCGCCGCTGATAACGTAAGTTCTACTGAAGAAGTGCCTGAGGACCAGCGTGATGTTTGGAATTCGAGTGATGCACTAAGTCAGCCAGAGATCGCGCAAGAAAACTGGGCAGAGCAAAGCGACTTGGATGACTTCGACCCGAAGAAAAATCAATTTATGACGATTGATGAATTGATGGCTCAGGTCGACAGAGAAGGTGGTGAGTTCGAAGAAGAAGACCTTAAGCTCGATGTCGGATTGAACGAGTTTCCAGATGTTATCGGCGAGATCGGCGATATTGACGTAGATAACAATGCTGAAGCGGCTGGGAAACTGGATTTGGCTAAAATCTATCTCGAGATGAACGATTCTCAAGGGGCGATTAAACTACTAGAAGAGGCGATTGTTTACGGTGAGGATGATATTCGCCGCGAAGCAAAAAGCCTGATTGATGCCATTAATGGCCGATAAACCGAAACAAAAGGGTAGCGTTTGCTACCCTTTTTGTGTCCCGTTAGTAGGATGCTACCTTTATGTCACCCTTGGTGAAACTGGCAACTTGAGGTGACTTGAGTATATACTTCCCGCCCCATTTTAGAGTTCGAAGGTTAAGATGAGAATCGCATTAGGTATCGAGTACAACGGTACAAACTACTTTGGTTGGCAGCGCCAAAGAGAAGTGAAAAGTGTCCAAGAAGAGCTAGAGAAAGCATTGTCCGTCGTCGCTAATCACCCAGTTGAAGTTCAGTGTGCTGGTCGGACAGACGCAGGCGTGCATGGCACGGGACAAGTTGTGCACTTTGATACCAACGTTACTCGAAAAATGGTAGCTTGGACCATGGGCGCAAACGCGAACATGCCGAGCGATATAGCGGTTCGTTGGGCTAAGGAAGTTTCAGATGATTTCCATGCAAGATTCTCAGCGACAGCGCGCCGTTATCGTTACATTATTTTCAATCATGCTTTACGTCCAGGCATCTTAAACTCGGGGGTTAGTCACTATCATGGTGAGCTCGACGAGAAAAAAATGCATGAAGCAGGGCAGTTCCTACTCGGCGAAAATGATTTTACGTCGTTTCGCGCGGCGCATTGTCAGTCTCGCAGCCCATTTCGAAACTTGATGCACCTGAACGTTACGCGCCATGGAAACTATGTGGTTATTGATATTAAAGCCAATGCGTTTGTGCATCATATGGTTCGTAATATCACAGGTAGCTTGATAAAAGTTGGACGTGGCGAAGAGAGTCCTGAATGGATCAAGTGGTTATTAGAAGCCAAAGATCGCAAACTAGCGGGTGCGACAGCGAAAGCGGAAGGTCTGTACCTGGTAGATGTAGACTACCCAGAAGAGTTTGGGTTACCTGAAGTGCCGATCGGTCCACTGTTTTTACCAGATAATTTGAACTAATTTTACAAACTTATTTCAAAATATCGGTAGTGTTTACATTGAATGTGAACGGAAAACATACGCTATTTACGATATCAAAAATAGGTACAACCAGTTTTTTATCTACAGTAGCTGCAAGATATGGTTTAATCCGTCGGTATTATGTCGAATTTATATCTTTCGCAATGAAGCGGAAGAGTTGAGAGAAAAGGTCTTCCATGAGTTGGCTTGAAAAGATTTTAGAGAAAAGCAATCTAGTAAGTTCACGCAAAGCTTCTATCCCAGAAGGCGTGTGGACTAAATGTACCTCTTGTGAACAGGTTTTATACCATGCAGAGCTAGAGCGTAACTTAGAAGTTTGTCCAAAGTGTAACCATCACATGCGTATGAAAGCGCGTCGTCGTTTGGAAACATTTTTAGATGAAGGTAATCGAGTTGAATTAGGTTCTGAACTTGAGCCACAGGATAAACTGAAATTTAAAGATTCTAAGCGATACAAAGAGCGTATCTCTGCTGCACAAAAAAATAGCGGTGAGAAAGATGCGCTAGTTGTGATGCAGGGTGAATTGCTTGGTCTGCCGCTTGTGGCGTGTGCGTTTGAATTCTCCTTTATGGGTGGTTCAATGGGTTCAGTCGTTGGTGCTCGCTTTGTGAAAGCCGTGGATGCAGCCATTGAAAATAACTGTGCGCTTGTTTGTTTCTCAGCAAGTGGTGGTGCTCGTATGCAAGAAGCATTAATGTCTCTTATGCAAATGGCAAAAACCAGTGCTGCGCTTGAGCGTTTATCAGAAAAGGGTCTGCCGTTTATTTCGGTTCTAACTGACCCTACAATGGGTGGTGTTTCAGCAAGTTTGGCTATGTTGGGTGATATCAACATCGGTGAACCTAAGGCCCTCATTGGCTTTGCTGGTCGTCGTGTAATCGAGCAAACTGTACGTGAAGATCTTCCTGAAGGTTTCCAGCGTAGTGAGTTCCTACTTGATCACGGTGCTATTGATATGATCGTTGACCGTCGTGAAATGCGTCAGCGTGTGGGTGGTCTTATCGCTAAGATGACTAACCACAAGTCTCCTTTGGTGGTTTCGGTTAACGAATCTCCAAATGAAGAGCCATATTCTGTACCAGAAGCGGACGAAAAAGGGTAAAGTAACAACTAACATAAAAACCAAAGAATTTAATGGTTAAAGTTAGATGACCCAAAACCCAACTCCTCAAGCCACATCTTCATTAAAGATGTGGCTTGATTATTTAGCAAATATTCATTCCTCAGCAATTGATCTAGGCTTAGACCGTGTCCAAGCGGTAGCAAACAAAGCCAATCTTACCAAACCAGCTCCAACCGTAATCACCGTTGCCGGAACCAATGGCAAAGGCTCAACGTGTGCGTTAATGGAAGCCATTTTACTTGATGCTGGCTATTCAGTCGGTGTTTACAGTTCTCCGCACCTGATTCGTTACAACGAGCGTGTACGCATTAATGGCGTTGACGTTGTAGATGCAAAGCACTGTGAAGCATTCGATTATGTAGAAAAGCAGCGTGGTGATGTGAGCCTTAGCCTCTTTGAATTCGGTACGCTTGCTGCGCTACGTATTTTCCAAGTAGAGGAAGTTGACGTTGTCTTGCTTGAAGTAGGACTTGGCGGCCGTCTAGACGCCACTAACGTTGTTGACCATGATGTTTCTGTTATTACGAGCTTAGCGATCGATCATGTGGATTGGCTTGGTGATGACATCAATGTTATTGGTTTTGAAAAAGCGGGCATTTACCGTTCAGGGAAGCCAGCAATTTGTGGTCAACCGACGCCACCAGCGACCGTGGCGGCTCATGCTGACGATATTGGTTCTGAGTTCTTCCAGGTAGGTATTCAGTACGATTACCAACTAACTGATAATGGTTGGAAGTGGAGCAGTGGGGCATTTGAGTTAGAGGATTTACCAATCCCATCGCTACCATTACAAAATGCAGCCACTGCACTGATGGCACTAGGGGCTTCGGAATTGCAAATCACTGACATAAATATTGTCAATGGCTTGAATAATGCGCGTTTGGCGGGGCGTATGCAAGTACTGCATCACGAACCTGAAATAGTCCTTGATGTCGCTCATAACCCGCACTCTGCTGAGTATTTGGTAGAGAGAGTGAAGCAACAATATTTGGGTAAGAATATCCATATTGTGGTTGCAATGCTGCATGACAAGGACATTAAAGCAACCATTGAAGCTCTAACTCCAGTTGCAACACAATGGTATCCAGCGTCGCTTACTGGACCGAGAGCGGCGACCGCTGATGAATTGTGCCAATACTTACCTGATGGGCAAGTTCATTTTGAAAACCCTGTTGACGCCTTCGAGAGTGCGAGAAGCCACGCAAAGACAGGAGACGTTATTCTGGTGGTTGGCTCATTCCATACCGTCGGAGAGGTATTGGAACATTGGCAATCAAATAATAAATAAGTAAAGGTATTTTGATGGCAAGTAAATTCCAAAGTCGTTTAGTCGGCACCATCATTCTAGTCGCAGTCGGAGTCATTGTTCTTCCCGATGTGCTAGATGGTAAGAAACTGCACTACAAAGAAGAATTTGCCAGTATTCCTATCAAACCAGAACTTGATAGTGATGTGGAAAACTTCGAAATATTAGAGCCAGTGGAAGACGACATTACGTTACCGGATTCTCCGGTTGAAGCTGTAGTGCAAGAACGTGAGGATGCTCAAGTAGCCGTTTCTGAGCCCGAGCCAGTGCCAACATCTAAACCTGAGGTCATCAAACAACCAGAGCAAGTTGAGGTCGTCACTCGTCCTGTTCAAGAGAAAAATCAATATGAAGATTCAGCTTGGATCATTCAGTTGATGGCACTTAAGAATCACGAAAATGCTGTCGCGCTTGTCGCGGATTTGCAAAAGCGTGGTTATCAAGCTCACACAAAGAAAGAAAACGAGTTTACGAGAGTGATTGTTGGCCCTGATGTGTCAAAAAGTAAACTTGAACGACAAGTTCAAGAATTACAAAAAATTACAGGTTCAAAAGGTCAATTGCTTAAATTTAAGCCATTAAATCCATAAGAAAACGTTTGCGTCAGCATTTTTTCTGTTAAAATGCGCGCCAACTTAAGATGAAGAAAAGATGAATTGGATAGATTTTATCATTTTAGGTGTGATCGGATTTTCAGCTCTGATCAGTTTAGTTCGCGGTTTTGCTAAAGAAGCTTTGTCTTTGGTGATTTGGTTCGGAGCGTTTTTTATCTCCAGTAATTACTATGCCAAATTGGCGGTGTACTTCACCAACATCGAAGATGATATGTTTCGTAACGGAGCGGCGATTGCGGCGTTATTTGTCGCAACCTTGGTAGTTGGTGCAGTGGTGAATTACGTCATTGGTCAACTGGTACAAAAAACAGGGCTATCAGGTACGGACCGAATTCTCGGGATTGTATTTGGTGGTCTACGCGGAGTCTTAATTGTTTCTGCGGTGCTGTTTTTTATGGATGCGTTTACTGCATTCCCAAGCTCGGATTGGTGGAAAGATTCACAGTTGATCCCTGAGTTCAGCCGTATCATCGCCCCATTCTTCGAGCATTTACAAGCAACATCAAGTTTTCTGTCTGGCACTATCTAGTAGTGCCAGCTACTGTCGCAAATCGAGGATTAGGACATGTGTGGTATTGTTGGAATCGTGGGCACAACGCCTGTAAACCAGTCTATTTATGACGCGTTAACGGTGTTACAGCATCGTGGCCAAGATGCCGCTGGTATTTGTACCATAGAAAGCAATCGTTTTCGTCTGCGTAAGGCGAACGGTTTAGTCAAGGATGTATTTGAAGCAAGACACATGCAGCGCCTGCAAGGCGAGGTCGGAATTGGTCATGTTCGTTACCCTACAGCAGGCAGTTCAAGTGCTTCAGAAGCTCAACCTTTCTACGTAAACTCTCCTTTCGGTATTACACTTGCCCACAACGGTAACTTGACCAACGCTAACGAAGTTCGTCAGAAGCTGTTTGAAAAAGATCGCCGTCATATCAATACCACTTCAGACTCTGAAGTATTACTAAATGTACTGGCGCACGAAATTGACTCAGTAAAAGGAAATGTCACGACCGAAGACGTATTCCGCGCAGTCACCAATGTTCATCGCACAATTCGCGGTGCTTATGCTGTGACCGCCATGATCATTGGTCATGGTATGATTGCATTTCGTGACCCACACGGTATTCGCCCGCTGTGTTTAGGTAAGCGTGAAGTTAACGGCAGAGCAGAGTACATGGTTGCGTCTGAATCGGTGGCATTGGATGCGGTCGGTTTTGATTTCGTCCGTGATGTCGCACCTGGTGAAGCGATTTACGCAACGTTTGACGGTGAGCTTTACACGAAGCAGTGTGCAGATAATCCTAAGCTTAACCCTTGTATTTTCGAGTTCGTGTACTTTGCTCGTCCGGATTCGTTCATCGATAAAATTTCGGTATACAGCGCTCGCGTTGAAATGGGTAAAAAGCTGGGCGAACGTATTCGTGAAGATTACGCAAACCTTGATATCGATGTTGTCATTCCTATCCCTGAAACGTCTTGCGACATTGCACTGCAAATCGCTCAAGCGATCGATATCCCTTATCGCCAGGGTTTCGTGAAAAACCGTTATGTTGGACGTACGTTTATCATGCCTGGCCAGCAACAACGTAAGAAATCAGTACGTCGCAAGTTGAATGCTATTCGTTCGGAATTCAAAGGTAAGAATGTGTTGCTGGTGGATGACTCTATTGTTCGAGGTACAACGTCAGAGCAGATTATTGAGATGGCTCGTGATTCTGGTGCCAAGAAAGTGTACATGGTCTCAGCGGCTCCTGAAGTTCGTTTCCCGAACGTATACGGCATTGATATGCCAAGTGCTACAGAGCTTATTGCCCATGGCCGTGACAACGATACAATTTGTAAGCAGATTGGTGCCGATGCGCTTATTTATCAACGTCTAGAAGATTTGGTAGAGGCTGTAGGTCTTGGAAACCAAGACATTACTCAGTTCGATACTTCCGTGTTTAACGGCGAATACGTAACGGGTGATATCGACCAACAATACCTAGATTTCTTAGATGGTCTTCGTAATGATGATGCGAAAACACAACTTGAAATCCAACAGGATTTAGCAAACCTAGAGCTTCATAACGAAGGCGCATAGGATGCGCTTTCTTAAGTCGTAAAAAAACCAGAGCTTCGGCTCTGGTTTTTGTTTTCGCTATCTAATTAGTGAATGTTATAAGCGATCACAAAGTCAATAAAGAGGCGAACTTTCTCTGGCAGGTGATCTTTGTGGTTGTAAAGCATATAAATGTCGCGCGGGTTTGCACTCCAATCTGGCAGTACGCGTACCAAATCGCCGCTCTCGATGTACTCTTTGATCATGACATCTGGCATTAGTGTGATGCCTAAACCTTCGGAACAAGCGCTGCGCACCACATTGAGCGCGTTTGCTTGAAAACGACCACGATCAACATTCACCACAGACTCGCCTTTGCTATTAATCAAGGTCCACTTAATAAGCGGGTACCCTTTTAGCAATGAATGGTTAGAGAGCTCTTCTGCATGATGTGGCGCAGGATTCGAGGTTAGATAGTCAGGGCTTGCAACGAGAATATCCTTCACTTCGCCAATCTTACGAGCGATGAGGCTAGAGTCGCGTTGCGGTCCCACTCGAAAAATTACATCCCATTCAGTAGGGTCAAGCTTGTCCGCATTATTCTCTGTCGTTAGCTCAATGTTGATGTCCGGGTACTGCTTCATAAAGCTGTTGAACATCGGCATCATCATTCGTTTAGTTAAGTTGTAAGGTGCGGATATCTTAATCTTGCCGGATGCTCCTCGGCAGTCGTCAGTGATTTCCTCTGCTGCGGTTGTTAGCCTTTGTAGTAAAGGAGAGCACTCATGGTAAAAACGTTCCCCTGCTTCAGTGAGCGAGAGTTTGCGAGCATGACGGTTCAATAGTCGAAGATTGACAGAGTCTTCTAGCGCTTGAATGCGTCGGGTGATGGTCGCAACCGGGATCATGGTTTTTCGCGAAGTTGCGGTGTAGCTCCCATTTTCGACAACCAGTCGAAACAGGTTTAAGTCATCTAATTTCATATTTCCAGACACATTAAATTACCGATTACGGTTAATTTATAATTAACTTTGTGATCAAAGCTTGCTTTAAGTCAACATGTTGCATCATTTGAACACAGCAACCCTGTTTGAGTAAATACTGTTATACGCCGTAATATTTGTATTAATGCAGTTTCCGAGCTAAGTTTTATAACAAGGCGAAGCGGCCTCAGGTCTTGCTGTGACACGTTTTGCTGGAAGTAAACACAACAAAAATAATGACTTAATAATAAATCTGTTTTTTTGACTGAGCTTTGTGAGGGATAAAGGTATGTTTAAGACTCACAGTCAAACGGCAATGGTCTCGGCACAGGAAGTGATTAATCAAAAACTAATAATGTTGGTGGACGATGATCCAATATTTCGTAAAGTAACCAATGCCTATTTAGAAAGTCAGGGTTTTAAAGTAGTAGAAGCAGGAAACGGTCTAGAAGCGCTTCAACAACTCAGGGAATGCCAACCCGATCTTATCTTATGTGATTTATCGATGCCGGTCTTAGATGGTATCGAGTTCGTCGAAGAAGTTAGTCTCGAATACCCATATATGCCGCTTATCGTGGTATCAGGCACGGATGAAATGTCCGATGTCGCGAAAGCGTTGCGATTTGGTATTAAAGATTTTCTTCCTAAACCGATAGGTAATTATGAGCACCTATCTCAGGCGATAGAGAATACGCTAGAAGATACCGATAGTCACTTCTCAGAACAACGTGACTTTTCAAGTCAGTGGTTTAGAGTTGATGATGGTGGTGAAATCCCAGATGAACAAGAACTGTATTGGCATCTGGAATATTTACAACAGAATCCGAGTGCGGCAAGAGATTTACTGCAAGCGCTATTGCCAGAGAAGGATGCTGCTCAGGGAGATTGGCGCTGCTCGTACCGTTTATTGCAATCGACGGATGTGATGCCCTTGGTTTTCGATTATCGTTGGTTAATGAATGGTCAATTTGCGTTTTATCTCGTTGATTCTGCTTCCCAAGCTAATGATGGAGTTGCGACGACATTGCTCGTTAGGGCATTGTTTGACGATTATCTCCGTAACTTGAAAAGTTTCAGTGCTGATCTCAAGGACATGGTAGGGATCATTGAAAAAGGAATTGAGTGTTCGGAGTGTGCGGGTGCAGTCAATGCTGTGTTTGGTGTCGCCGACCTCGCTTCATCCTCGGTCTCTATATTGCCTGCGGGTTTAGATAGCCATTGGTCTGACGGAAATACGAATCAACACATCGCAGCAGGTAACCGTTTAGGGGGAGGAAGTATGAAAAACTTCATCACCCGCGATTTACCGCTTAGTGTTGCAGGACAGTTGTCTATCGGGTGTTTAGGTTCTTCAAGTTTTAGTTTAAGTATTACCCGGAAATCCCGACTAGTATAATTATGACTTGCAAACCAATAAGCAGCGTCCTTACGCTGCTTATTATCTTTTTAGAACCACCAAAACAACATACGTTTAGTTCAATAACCTTACTTTTTACTGGTGTTTAGATTTGGCTGTTTAATGTATAGTCAGCGCTTAAAACAATAATGACCCATTTGTGCAACGATAATTTAACGCTGTGCCTTGGGAGAAGCAAAGTCAACTAGTGAGAAGACACATCATGGCAGACAAAGATTTTAAAGAGCCTTATAATATTTTTTACTTTTTAGGTTTTATTGCAGTTCTTTTGATCCCAACACTTCCTGCAACGCTAACCTGGCTTCGTGTAATGAATGGTTACGCAGGCTTTTAATCCTAGCTATTTTGTACCGGAGTTCACCATTCGTATTAAGCGTTACTTTTTCAATACTGTTGGTGGACTCTGTATTGTGCTCGGCATAGCCGGCATAGCCCTTCCACTTTTACCCACCACACCTTTTATTTTGCTTGCTAGCGCATGTTTTATGCGTGGTAGCCCCGCATTTCATCAATGGTTACATAACCACAAAACGTTTGGACCCATTCTCGACAATTGGCATAAGCATCGGGCTGTTACTTCAAAAGTAAAAAAGCGTGGTGCGATTTTTATTGCGCTTAGTTTCATGGTTTCAATCGTTGTTGTCCCCCTCGTTTGGGTAAAAATTGGTCTTTTAGTGATGCTAATCGTTTTACTCAGCTGGTTTATGCGTCTGCCTGTGATTGAGTTGGTTGCTGACCGAGAAGAAAATCACTAAGATTGTAGAGAATAGTGTGCCCGCTCTTCGAGTGGGCGTTTGTATTTTCAGCGCCTGTGACTTTTACGAAAATAAGCACATAGTGGTGAAAACCTATTGTTCGTTGCCCTCGTGATACTGCGATTAGAGAGGGCGATGAGCCAATCTAAGTAAATCGGTATTATGACTACAGAAACAATTTCACTGATCAAATCTAGCATCAAAAGCATCCAAGACTACCCAAAGCCAGGCATTCTATTTCGTGATGTGACGAGCCTTCTTGAAGACGCGAAAGCATACCAAGCAACGATCAACTTACTTGTTGAACGTTACAAAGGTATGGGCTTTACCAAGGTTGTGGGTACGGAAGCTCGTGGCTTTCTATTTGGCGCGCCTTTAGCGCTTGAGCTAGGTGTTGGTTTTGTACCAGTGCGTAAACCAGGCAAGCTACCACGCCCTACTGTTGCTCAATCTTATGAGCTTGAATACGGCGTTGATACACTAGAAATCCATACAGATGCCATCGTTGAAGGCGACAAAGTACTGGTTGTCGACGATTTATTGGCAACGGGCGGTACTATTGAAGCGACGACTAAGCTGATTCGCCAACTGGGTGGTGAAGTTGAGCACGCTGCGTTCGTTATCAACCTACCAGAAATCGGTGGCGATAAACGTTTAGAAGCACTAGGTCTAAACGTGTACAGCATCTGCGATTTTGAAGGACATTAATACATTCAATGAGTTATTTAGCTTTAGCGCGAAAATGGCGTCCTAATCAGTTTGACCAAGTTGTCGGACAAAAACATGTCCTGACGGCGTTGGAAAACGCACTGGCGCAAAACCGTTTACACCATGCTTATCTGTTCAGCGGGACTCGTGGTGTGGGTAAAACGAGTATCGGTAGGCTGTTTGCCAAAGGCTTGAACTGCGAAACCGGCATTACCGCGACACCTTGTGGTAAGTGTGATACTTGTCGTGAAATTGATGAAGGTCGCTTTGTCGATCTTCTTGAAATCGACGCAGCATCACGTACTAAAGTTGAAGACACTCGTGAACTGTTAGACAACGTTCAATACAAACCTGCTCGTGGACGTTTTAAAGTGTACCTCATCGATGAGGTGCACATGCTATCGCGTCACTCTTTCAATGCGTTGTTGAAAACCCTGGAAGAGCCGCCAGAGTATGTGAAGTTCTTACTCGCGACAACCGATCCACAAAAGCTGCCTGTTACTATATTGTCGCGTTGTCTACAGTTCCATCTCAAACCGATCAGCGTTGATGATATTCATCAGCAACTTGACTACATTTTGGGTCAAGAGCAAGTATCGGCAGAACCAAAAGCACTGGGTATGATTTCACATGCTGCAGATGGCAGTATGCGTGATGCTCTCAGCTTGACCGATCAAGCAATTGCTTTAGGTAACGGTGCGGTGCAAACCGATATTGTCAGCCACATGTTGGGGACGATTGATACCGACCAAGCGATTCACTTACTAGAGTCAATCAGCAGCAAGCAACCTCAACCAGCCATGGATAAAATCCAGCAATTAGCAGCAAATGGTGTTGAGTGGGATGGTTTGTTGCAGCAAGTCGCAACACAGCTTCATCGAATTGCGATGTATCAAGCGCTGCCAGCGTCGCTAGACCGAGCGCAGCCAGATGCAGAAAAAATCGAGTTGTTGAGTAAAGCTCTAAGCCCGCAAGACGTTCAGCTTTACTATCAAATTGCATTGAAAGGTCGTGAAGATTTGACCCTCTCGCCAAATGGGCGAGTCGGTCTGGAAATGATTGTGCTGCGTATGATGGCGTTCCGCCCATCAAGTAACAGTGGGGCAAATGTTGTTTCCAGTAACTGCGAATCAGCTTCAGCCCCAGTTCAAAGTGCCAGTCAATCAAAGACTGTACCAGCTCAGACAGTAGCAGCTCCTCGAGCTCAGCAGCCGAGTCCAGCACAAAGCTCACCACAAGTGGCGCCTCAACCTTCATCCAATTCACAACCTGAATATCACGCGAGTGGATATGAGAGGGTTCCGCCACAGTATGATATGGCGCCGCCGATGAGCGAAAACCCTGCACCGCAGCATGAAACGCCACCTCAACAAGTGCAAGAGAGCGTTTCAACACCGGCGCGCGGTGGTCTAAGCGGTTTACGTCACCAATTACGTTCTCAGCGTCAAGGCCTACAACAGAACACTCCTCAAAATGGTGGCTCAAAAAAGCCTAAAGCGGCATCTGCACAACCAGAATCGGTTATCGACCGAGTAGCGCAATTGCATGGCAATTCCGCGCAGGTGTCGCCAAACTCAGCTCCGAAGTCGACGGAGCCACAAGTTGAGGAAGCGTATCGCTGGCGTCCAAGCAAGCCTGTTGAGACAAAAGTAAATACAAAACTGACACCTACGCAGCTCAAGCAGGCACTTGAGCATGAGAAAACGCCTGAAATGGCACAAAAGCTCATCGATGAGTCATTAGAACATAATGAATGGGCGAAGCTAATCAGCTTAATGGAGATCCCTAAGCTGGTAGAGCAACTTGCGCTAAACTCTCATTATAGTAAGGAAGGAACAACCGTTTCGTTACTATTGAGAAGCAGCCAAGCTCATTTGAATACTGATAGAGCTCAAGCCGAATTGCTCAAAGCACTTAATACCGTGTTAGGTGAAGAGTGCCACATGAGCATCGAAATAGGGGAGAGTGGAGAAACACCACTTGAACTGAGAGATAGGCTCTACCAAGAGAAATTACAGCAAGCGCTGAACAGTTTAGAAAACGATCCAAATGTTCAATTTATTGAACGTCGTTTTGCTGCAGAGCTTGATAAAGATAGTGTGCGCCCTATCTAATAATCGAATGGAATGGGGTTGAAAACCCAAAGGTATAACCCCATTAATTGATGCAACACCTCATTAAACCAGAGAGATAAACATGTTTGGTAAAGGCGGTATGGGCAACCTAATGAAGCAAGCCCAGCAAATGCAAGATCGCATGCAAAAGCTTCAAGAAGAAATCGCGAATATGGAAGTAACTGGCGAGTCTGGTGCTGGCCTAGTTAAAGTTACTATCACTGGTAGTCACAGCGTACGTCGTGTTGACATCGATGAAAGTTTGATGGAAGACGACAAAGAAATGCTTGAAGATCTGATCGCTGCGGCGTTCAACGATGCAGCCCGTCGTGTTGAAGAAACTCAAAAAGAAAAAATGGCTTCTGTAACTGGCGGTATGCAACTACCACCAGGCATGAAAATGCCATTCTAATCTGCTGATATTTAATTAAGCGGACTTTTAATGCGTACCAGTCATATGCTGGAGCAATTGATGGAGGCCTTACGTTGTCTACCTGGGGTTGGCCCCAAGTCAGCGCAGCGTATGGCCTTTCATTTGTTACAGCGCGATAGAAAAGGCGGTTTGCAGCTTGCAGATGCGCTTAGTCAGGCAATGACAGAAATAGGTCATTGTACTGAGTGTCGAACCTTCACCGAAGAAGAAGTCTGTCACATTTGTACCAACCCAAAACGCCAAGAAAATGGTCAAATTTGTGTGGTAGAAAGCCCGGCAGACATCGCAGCCGTTGAAGCAACAGGCCAATATTCTGGTCGGTACTTTGTTCTTATGGGGCATTTGTCGCCATTAGATGGTATTGGTCCAAGTGATATTGGATTAGATGTCCTTGATTACCGCTTACGTCGCGGTGATATTACCGAAGTGATTTTGGCGACAAACCCAACAGTTGAAGGTGAAGCCACTGCCCATTACATCGCAGAGCTATGTAAAGAGCACCAAGTTGATGCCAGCCGCATCGCGCATGGTGTGCCTGTCGGTGGGGAGCTAGAGCTTGTTGATGGCACGACGTTGTCACATTCGCTATTAGGTCGACACAGAATTTAATAAAAAGCCGCTGAACTCAGCGGCTTTTTTGATCTTGGGAGTTGGGAACGATTAATCGTTCGATTCTTCACCAAGAAGGTTTTTGTAGATAACCGCACCAAGCACGCCACCCACAATAGGCGCAACCCAGAACAGCCATAGCTGAGAAACCGCCCAGTCACCCACATATACTGCGACTGCCGTGCTACGAGCAGGGTTTACTGACGTATTGGTGACAGGAATGTTGATCAGGTGAATGAGAGTCAAACACAGGCCAATTGCGATAGGTGCAAAGCCTTGTGGCGCACGTTTGTCTGTTGCACCCATAATGACAATCAGGAACATCATCGTCATGACAGCTTCAGTCACAAGTGCAGCGATCATCGAGTATTGGCCTGGAGAGTGTTCCCCATAACCATTGGCGGCAAAGCCAGAACCCACAACATCGAATCCTGCTTGTCCAGATGCAATAACGTAAAGCACGCCACCTGCGATAAGCCCGCCGATCACCTGTGAGATGATGTAGGGAGCAACGTCTTTTGTCTCAAAACGACCGCCAGTCCAAAGGCCAACTGTCACTGCAGGGTTCAAGTGACAACCTGAAATATGACCGATAGCAAATGCCATCGTCAGAACGGTTAAACCGAATGCCAAAGAAACGCCCAACAGACCAATACCCACTTCAGGGAAACTCGCAGCCAACACCGCGCTACCACAGCCGCCTAACACTAGCCAGAACGTGCCAAAAGCCTCAGCCAAATACTTATTCATGTTCTTTCCTGATCTTTAATTAAATGACCCGCTGAACATAGTCGAGAATTGTCAATAAATTGTGAGGGAGATCGCGCAAAAACCGCAAATGGAACGCTATGTGGCAAGAGTTCTCAAGGGTGAGATAAAAGGCTGAGGGGGGGGAGTGCTAAATCTTGAGTTTGCTTTGATTACTGCCTCGGAGAGAAACAACCGAGGTACTAACTTTAAACGTGTGGTCTAGAGTCGCATTACGTCAATTGTTCTAATTCAGTGATGTTGTCGAGTGCTTCTTGATTGGTGTTGCCGCATACAATCGGACACGGTTTAAAATCGTGACAGACTTTAGGGCGTTCAGGCTTACCAAATAGCTTGCACAAATTGTCGTCGTTGAGTTGCACACAACGAACACCTGCAGGTTTGCCCTTGGGCATTCCAGGTATTGGTGAAGAGATACTTGGCGCAATACAGCACGCTCCACATCCTAATCGACAATCCATAATGTAAACCTCTTAAAAAATTAAGGGGGCAATTATGGTCATTTTGACGTGGATTGGAAGAGTGAATAAAGAAAAAAACAAAAGGGCGCGCTTAACATTACGCTCCCTTTTTGGTTTTTTGCTTTTAAATCATCGTGATTATTTTAAGAAACGGTTATAAACAAACAACAGAATAAATGCGCCTAGTGTTGCGGTAATGATACTACCAATGTTGACGCCAGTTGCTCCGCCGAAACCGAGAATGCCGCCAAGGAAGCCACCTACAAATGCCCCTGCAATACCAAGTAACATTGTTGCAATCCAACCGCCCCCATCTTTTCCTGGCATGAGCCATTTAGCAAGTGCGCCGGCGATTAAGCCCAAAATAATCCAAGAAATAATACCCATGAAAACTCCTTAATGCCTTCTTGAACAATTGAGTAATGGAAACTTGTTTAAGGATAGAACAGTAAAACGAAAGTAGTTGAATATCTCCACCGTTATGTGGGAAGGATGCAAGATCTTCTCAAAACTTGAACTTTTGCGTTGAGAAGAGTATAAATCGCCCCCTAAATTCCCTTGGTGAGACCTGAAGTATGAGCACTCCATTTTGGCAAAGTAAATCGTTAGAGCAGATGACAGAAGAGGAATGGGAATCTCTCTGTGATGGTTGTGGCAAATGTTGTTTGCATAAGCTGATGGATGAAGATACCGATGAAATCTACTATACCAATGTGGCTTGTAGCTGGCTGAACAGTAAAACGTGTTCATGTAAGGATTACCCAAACCGTTTCACTTCGGGTGAAGAGTGCACCAAGCTGACCCGAGAAGACATCGACGATTTTACTTGGCTGCCACACACGTGCGCTTACCGTCTGTTGGCTGAAAAGCAGCCTTTACCAGAATGGCATCCGTTGATTACAGGCTCTAAGTCCGCAATGCATGCGGCTGGGGAAAGTGTCCGTAACAAAGTTGTTTACGAGATTGATGTGGTGGATTGGGAAGACCATATTTTAAATCATCCCAACCGTCCTTAGTCGAATAAAAACAAGCCTTTCATTGATTAAATGAAAGGCTTGTTTGCTATTGGGGCTCCCAACTTTGACGTCTCGCTAACGAAATGCTGCTCAGTTTATTATTTAGTGTTGTAAACTTAGGAGTATGATTTCAACGCTTTACACTTCTATTCCTGATTGTTTTGATCAGGATTGTTCCCTATGAGGTAAACATGACGTTTCATTTCCCCCAGAAACTGCGCCTGACATCTTGGGTGACATTATTCGCACTTGCCGTCATTATGTTCTCCCCAATGGCTGTTCATGCGACTGCTACTGACGATATCCAAGAGCCTTCTGCTGCCGAAATCTCGATTGACAACTTGAACCGAGAGATTGTGGATTTATCCCAAAGCCTCTCGCAAGCGAGTGGCGACGAGCGTGACGCCCTTCAACTGCAACTATTCCAAAAGAATGAAGAATTAAGAAGCCAGTTAGCGTCAGCGATTGAACGTGAAACTATCTCTCGCGACAAGCTGATCTTGCTAGTTAAAAAACAAGAACAATACTCTGAGGACGCGACGAACTATCTATCGGAAAAAATAAAGAAAGTCGTCGAGGATTTAAATAAGGCTAAGGATGAAGAGAAGCTTGCTCTTGTTAACGATTATCGAGAGCTACAGCGTTATCTTGATGTTAGCTTCGATTCGAGCTGGCAAAATCTCGCTTGGTTGAAGGAGCTAGGGGCCCAAAACGAGCGCGCAGAAGCGGAACTAAAAGATAAAATTGATAAACGTATGCGCTTACTGTCTGCTTCAATTGAGTACTTGAGTCAGCAAAGTGAGATCATTGGCTCCCAACTTTCGTCTAGCCCAGAGTCGGAAAAAGCGTCGTTGCAACTTAGTCAGCTCATTACTAAACAAAGGCTAAATATTGCGACAGAAAGCTTACGCAACCTGATTTCAATTGGTGATAAAGTCGGTTTAGAAACGTCTGAATACAAACGCCAAATTTTTGAAGTGACGGGTAATATCACCCATGATTTACTGAATACCAAAGTTGTGTGGTCAATACTGAGTCACTGGTCCAACTCGGCACTGGATTGGTTTGCCGAGAATGCACCGCAGCATATCTTCCAGTTGTTTGTTTTTGCGCTGATTTTATTGATCGCTCGCGGACTGGCTAAGTTAACTCGCAAAGTCGTCCGTAAAGCAGTTGCATCGAAAAACTTAAAACTTTCCCACTTGATGCAGGACTTCTTTATCTCGATGTCCGGCAAATTCGTGTGGGTGATCGGTATCATGGTGGGCTTATCTCAGCTTGGTTTGAACCTAGCGCCAATCCTAACCGGTTTCGGTATTGCTGGTGTGATTATTGGTTTCGCGTTGCAAGACACGTTATCCAACTTCGCGGCGGGTATGATGCTGCTTATTTATCGCCCATTTGATGTTGGTGATTTTGTGTATGCTGGCGGTGTGGATGGCAAGGTAAGCCATATGAGTTTGGTGAACACCACAATCCGTACGTTTGATAACCAAATTATTATTGTGCCTAACAGCAAAATCTGGGGAGATGTTATTAAGAACGTCACGCATGAACGCATTCGCCGCGTGGATATGGTGTTTGGCATTGGCTATGCGGATGACCTCTTAAAAGCGGAGTCAGTATTGTCTGATATCATTACCTCTCACCCTTCGGTACTTCGCACTCCAGAGCCAATGATCAAAGTTCATACATTAAATACGTCTTCTGTAGATTTTATTGTGCGTCCTTGGGTAAAAACGGATGATTACTGGGATGTATACTGGGATGTGACAAAAGAGGTGAAACTACGCTTCGACCGAGAAGGTATTTCGATTCCTTTCCCACAACAAGATGTGCATTTGCATATGGTGGAGAAGCAAGACGCTTAATCACAGGTCCCAACTAGTGAAAGGCACTCTAGATAGAGTGCCTTTTTTGATCTTCGGTTAGCGCTATAGTTACAGTTCGTTAAAGAACACCAGTTTAGGCTCGCATTCTAACAAGTTGTCGATCTGGCTAATCAAAAGAGCAAAGTGTTCTGTTTTACCATGAAGCTCAAATGCTTGTTGGTTTTTAAATTGCTCCTGAAAAACGAAGTGGCATGTATTGTCTTTATCTTGGAACAATTGATAACGAACGCAACCTTCTTCATTGCGAGTAGGTTCAAGCGCTCGGGTAAGTACCTCTTTCAACTCTTGTTCTTTTCCCGGTTGTGCATGAAAGGTAGCCGTCAAGTGAATCATAATGTTTACTCTTTTTGTTATAGGTAACGCCCTTGGCGTTGCAGGAACTCAATTTTGTAACCATCAGGGTCGGTTACAAAAAAGAACGTTGCTAAATGCTTTTGTTGATGGTCAAAGGCTTTGATGTCACCAGTTTCAATGCCGAGAGATTTAATGCGTTTGTGGGCTTGTTCAATGTCCTCCACGCTGACGGCAAGGTGGCCGTAACCTGAGCCGTGAGTGTAGGGCTCACTTTGGTCGTGATTGTGCGTCAGTTCCAATTCAAAGCCAGTTTCTTGGTTGGCTAGATAGGTTAGAGAAAAGCCATCAAAGATGTATTGATCAGCGACTTCTAGTTCAAGTACGTCACAGTAAAATTGTAGAGAGCGGTCCAGATCACTTACTCGGATCATGGTGTGAATCATTTTTGTCATAGGTACTCCTTGATAGTCCGCACAGGTTAGCGATTTCAAAAGGAGTCTGGGTAGTACTCTAGTACGACAAATTAGAAGATGCTCAAGGGTTTATAATACGGATGCATAGCCTAGGATGGTTATTGCTCGGTTGGTTGCTATTAACTGTTAAGTTGCGCAAGTGCTTGACGAGTGGTCTCTTGAGGTTGGCGGGCGTAAGTGAGGCAAGCGCATCGAAGTAAGGAGGCAAAGTTGTTCACTTCACCATTGTATTCGAGTGCTTCTTGATAAACAGTGCTTATGAATTTAGGAACCGTCATGTTTTGAGCACTAGCGATTTCCTCAAGAATTGTCCAAAAGCTCGCTTCAAGTTTTACACTGGTCGCGTGACCATCAATACGGATAGAGCGGGTGATGAACTGATAGTTGTCTTGGGGTTGCTTAGCAAAGATTTCGCACATTTTCTTTATTCATATAATTAAAGACCCATAATTATTGTGATGTACGATTTAAAACGTCAACTGTTTTCATGCATAAAAAAACGCTCCCTTGCGAGAGCGTTGAAACATCACGAGTTGTGAAGTAAGTGCAAGTTGATTATTTAATTTGTTGCTTCAAGTACTCGCCTAGTTGCGAGTGGTGCATGATTTTTGATACCGGAAGGATAGTTTCTGCAGGTCCCCAAGCAAATACGTTGACAGGAGTATGCGTATGAGTACCCGTCCCCCATACTGTGTTTTGCTTTGTTGCATGCTCACGCGCTAGCAAGTTGCCACGGTCGTTGTAAGGAAAGAAAGCATCAAAGTCATTGATTGTCGGTACGTTCTCTTCGCTTAAGTATTTGTGTCCAGCGAGTCGGTATGGATTTGGTTTACTTGCTAATACGCGTTCTGCTTGCTCAGGCGTAATCGAAAAATCGCTATTTGCGTTCACGACTTCCGCAAACTTCTCTGGAGTTTGCTCTTTCTTATCAAGCGCTTGGAATTCACTGATCATGCCGTAGTAACTTTTCTTTTGGTTGTATAAACCATCGAGGATCTCGAACTGACCAAAGTTGAAGTTTGGCGCGTAATCCTGATTTTTGAATGCTTCGCCGTCGCGTTTTTGTGGTTTAGGCAAGTTTGCTGATGAGTAGCTAAAGCCAAAAGAGCCGGTTTCGTGGTCAGCAGTAACAATGATCAGGGTGTCATCACGGCCTTTTGCCCACTCATAAACTGAGTTTACCGCTTCATCGAATTTAAGCATTTCATGCAGCATCGTACCTGCATCGTTACTGTGGCCAGCCCAGTCAATTTGGCCGCCTTCAACCATCAAGAAAAAACCGTCTTTGTCTTTTGAAAGAATGTCGATTGCTTTGGTGGTCATTTCTTTCAGCGATGGCTGCGTGCGTTTTGGATCGTTTTTGCTTTGACTGTAGGCAATACCATCGTTCATGCCCGAGTAAGCAAAAAGTCCAAGTAATTTGTCACCTTTAGCTTGTGTGAGCATATCGCGGCTGAAAGCTAAGCTATAGCCTTGGTCTTGCGCTTCGGCAAGCAAGTTGCGTTCGTCTTTGCGTTTCGATTTTAGGTAGACATTACCTTGAGTGAGCTTTTCAAGTTGCTCGTATGTCTCTCCCTTGTCGTTTGTCGACTTTGGAATCCAATGACGAAGTCCACCAGACATCATCACGTCTACGCCTGTTTCGAGCATATCCGCCGCAATATTGTTTTCTAGGGAGCGATGTGGTTGATGAGCGGCAAATGCTGCTGGCGTTGCGTGGGTCATACGCGTATCAGAGACGAGCCCTGTCGCTTTACCTTTACTTTTGGCTTTTTCCAAAATAGTTTCGACATGGTTGCCTTGGCTATCAATGCCAATGACTTCAGAAGCGGTAGGGATTCCTGTCGCTAGCATCGTAGCTGAGCACGCAGAGTCGACGACAATTGCGTCTTCTGGATTGGTCAGTGATGATCCAATCACACCTTCTTGAGCGAGTTTGTATAACGCTGTGCTTTCGCCTTTGTAAACCGAGTTAGGTGCGTGTTTTGCGTAGGTCTCGAGTAAACCAACTTGTTGAGGACCCATGCCGTCGCCGATCATCAAAATGACGTTTTTGATTTCAGCTGAGAGTGCGTTGAAAGAGAGGGTAGATGCAGCCACTGCCGTAACGATTGGAGATACTAAGCGCTTCATTATATTTTCCTTGTTTATTGAAAGCGCAGGCATTAAAGCAATGATTTATGAAGGTTTTGTGTCGGTAATAAAAGTTTAACCAAATTGTCGTTTTTGTTTGGTTTTGCAGAAAAAATGAGTCGCTCTCTAACGTTCGTTAGTTTGGAAAGAAGAAAGCCCACAAACGTGGGCTTGGATTACGCTTAGGAGTTGAAAGCATGGACTAAAGTTATCCATTCAGTGCCTTCACAAGAAACCTAGTTTAGGGAGCAATAAACGAGCATGTATTATCGGGCCACAAGAGCGGTCGAATTCACTTACGTTTGCATCATATCGTTCTTTGGCTTATTAAATTATGGGCTGCAGTAAGTGTTTGGTTCAAATAGGATTTGTTGTCGTGACGATTATCAGACTGGTTATCAGACTAATGCCAGTATGATGCCACCAACGGTAAGTGCCGCAGAAAGGTATTGACCCGCAGAATATGAGCCATCCTCTTCTTTCTCGATTTTATCGGGGTGATCCATGCCAAGCGCACCATGCGTGAAAGATTCGACCTTTTCACCAACAGATTTATCTTCTGCTTCTATTTTCTTGCTGTCGTGCTCGATTTGTTGCAGAGCGGCAAGTAGCGCTTTGCCTTCGGTCGAAAGCGTCACCTTATTGTGTTCGACTTTCAGCGGCGAAGCACTAGTTTCTTCTTGTGCAATACTTGCTTGTTTAGAGGCGACAGATTGTTTGGCATAGCTATTAACAGAAGTGCTTCCTACTGGATTCATCGAATACTCCTTGGAACATCGACACTCGGTCACTGAGTGCGGGTAAAAAGCAGTTATATTTTTATCGGCGGCAAAGTTTATTTCTGAAGCTATTTGGATAAAAACAGGTCTGCTTTTGCCGCTTCTAGTTTCTATTGGTGATCATTAGCAAAAAATAGACCAGCAGGAAGCAGACCCTTGTCACTCGATGAACTCGGAGCGGTGTGATGATGCAACGCAACGACAAGGTAGTAACTTAAATTGAAGACCAGCTACTTACATTGAAGATCGTTATTGCGTTTAGTTAGATGTTGATATGCCGCCATGCGGTGAGCATCTTGTACATACCGTACTGGTGGTGCGAGAACCTCTAACTGATAGTCAGTATTATCGGAAAGCACGTTATCTGTTGGGCTAATTACAACCACTTTTAAGCTCGGGTTGCGGCTTAAGATTGATGCTGCCGTACCCAACCCTTGCTCGGTGTGAAACTTGCCTGCAACATGGACAACCTGAGCGCCTGGGTTGTCGTCTAGGTAGCTAACGATAGATTCCGCCATAGTTTCATCCCAAGTAACTTGAGCTGCAAACTGTTTTTCCGTCTGCTCTGGCTTACCGTGATGCATGGATGCCATGAACTTTTCTTTGTACGGACTACTACCAGTGTTGATGGCTTGTGCAATGAACATCCGCTGATCATCATCGAGCTTGTTAATGTAATCTAGCCCTTGTCGACCAATGCATCGAACAATGCTCTTTGGTGCATTTGCTGCAATGACCGGGAGATTTTTCTGCTTAGCAAACTCCACGAGAGGGCGATAGTCGCTTTCATAATTGGGCCAAGCGTTGGCTTGTTTCATTAAGTACTGTTCGCCGATCTCCCCACGTAGGTAAGCGTCAACAACAGGTTGTTTGTCGCGGGTAAATTGTTCCATAGATAACGCGAGTGAGCGGTCGTAGGACGTAAGTTGTTTGAGCATATCGGTTTGAAAGCGATGAACGCCGGCGTGTGTGTGCCATTCACCAATAAGAATGACATCTGCTTGTTGCAGCTCAATTGGCAGTTTGCTTAGAGCGATATGCTCGCCAGAAGGGGTGTATAGTTGGTAGTCGTAAAAACTAGTGACTTCCGCTGAGGTTGCGTGAGAGTTGGTGTGCGTATATGAAGAGCAACCAGTAAGTAAGCCTGCAAAGAGCAAGCTCAAAGTAGAAAAGCGCATTGAAAAGCCTCCAAAAATGTCCGGATGATATTAATGGAGGCTGAGCAATGAATCAATATAAATGATAACTATTTGCGTTTGTTGTTTTTTTTGACTTATTAATTGAGTGTTTTTTTGCGATATACACGCAACATAAAATCAGCCTCACATTGGAAAAGTGTAGCGGATTTCAACTCTTCACGAAGAGCATCGGTTGCTTTCCATGCGAATGGCGTCATTTGCAATAAATCGATTGCGGCTCCGTTTTTCAAGTCCATAACATAGTTAAGATGCTGCTGGTGCTCTAATTCAAACCCTTCAATATGTTCTGGTTCTTCATTGTGAAGACGAACTTCTTGATAAATGCGCTCACGCAGTTGGTATAAGTGGCGGCTAGCAGGAGTAACCGTGACAACAACGCCGTCGTTTTTTACAACGCGCTGCAGCTCCTCAGCTTTACACGGGGCATAAATGCGCAAAATGGCATCTAAGGATTCATTTGCGAAGGGAAGTCGGTGACTAGAAGCCACACTAAAGTTGCAGTGCGTGTAACGCTTCGCCGCGTAACGAATGGCAACTTTGGAAATGTCTAAGCCATAAATCGTGGCATGGTTCGCTTGTGTTTCTATCGTCTTTTGTACTTGATCTGTGTAGTAACCTTCACCACAACCAATATCTAATAATTGATGGGTGCTCCCCTCAGTGTATGTTGCACACAGCTGCGCCACTTCTTGGCGCATTGGGTTGTAGTAATCTCCTTCGAGGAATCGACGACGAGCTTGCATCATCTCTTTGTTGTCACCAGGATCTTTAGAACGTTTGTGGTGCGCTGGCATCAAGTTAACGTAGCCTTCTTTTGCTAAGTCAAACTGATGATTGTTTTCGCACTTAAACGTTTTTTCATTTAACGCTAGAGCTTGGTGGCATAGAGGGCATTGATAGTTCATGACGATCTCGAACAGAAAGTAGGGCGGCAAATTCTATCAAAAAGCATGGTCTCAAGTGAAACAAAAAGAGCCGACTGGGTCGGCTCTTATTAAGTATTAGTGGAAGAAGTCGACTTGCTCTTTCAAGTTTCGTGCTTGTTGTTGAAGTTCAATGGCACTTTGCGAGGTTTTTGCGCTCGTGTTGCGGCTTTCTCGGTTAAGTTCACTGATAGAATGGGCATTTGCTGCAATTTCTTGTGAAACTTGAGCTTGTTCTTCTGAAGTCGCTGCAATGGCGTCGGCTTGAGAGGCTATCGACTGCACTTGTACTGCGATGGCTTCTAATGCTGTGCCCGCGTCTTGTGCTTTGTCCAAGACCTGGTTTGCACTGCGTTGGCTGTCTGTCATCATATTAACTGCATTATGAGTCGACCCTTTTAGTTTCTCGATAATTTCCACGACATCCTGAACTGAGCTTTGGGTTCGGTGCGCAAGTGTGCGCACTTCATCTGCTACAACTGCGAAGCCACGACCTTGTTCACCTGCTCGTGCTGCTTCAATGGCGGCATTCAAGGCAAGTAAATTGGTTTGCTCAGCAATTTCATCAATCATTTTCGTGACGGTTTGAATACTCTCGCTATCGCGATTTACTTGCTCGATAGCCGTTGCTGATTGATCCAATTGATCGTTAAGTTGAGCAACGTCGATACATACGCCTTCAACAATCGCGAGACCAGACTGGCTATCGGTATTTGCTGAGCGTACGTTTTCCGCAATGCTTTCGACTTGTTGTGCGACAGATTGAGCGGAAGAGGCCATTTCTTCAATCGCTGTCACAACTTGCTCGACTTCTTGTTGTTGTCGGTCGGCTTGGGTCAAATTGCTATGTGCATCGTTGGCAACGCTGGTGGAGTTGCTCTCCACTAAGTCGCTTGTTGAACGGATCTTACCAACAAGTTCATTGAGCTGACTTGCCATACTGGCGACACCCGAGCTCAGGTTCGTAATTTCATTCTTTGATGCTTTACGAGACGCTGGGATGCTCAAGCTGACTTCGCCGCCAGCTAAGCGAGTCATGTATGAGTTTAGAGTCGTGAGAGGTTGTAAGCTGCGATTCAAGAAAAGCGTCAGTACAACAAAAGTAATGATTGCCGCTACCGAAGAAATGATGGCAATGAGTGTGAGAAGCGTGTCGCTACCTTTTGTTACTTCTTTGATAAACGTACCACCTAGCAGTTTCCAGTTCCAACCTGGAACCTCTGTGTAGACAAGATACTTTTCGCCTACGTTACCTTGGTACTCGAAAGGGTAGCGAATTAATCCACTAGATTGTTCGAAAATCTGGCCAAAAGGCTTGTGACCATTGTAGTCGGCGACTTCTAGTATTGACGAATCTGAGCCGCTTTTTGCCGGATGAAGTAGGTATTTACCAAGATTGTTGTCGTCGTTATCAACGATAATGGTGTAACCAGTGTCGCCCCATTTTATCTCTTCGAGTGCATCGAATAAGGTTTGTGTCGCTTGGTCTACTGGTAAGCCAATAAACGATAGGCCTACTACCTTTCCTGTCGCATCTTTGATTGGGGCATAGTAGGTAATGTAGCGCTCGCCATACAATTTAATTTGAGCGTAATACGGTTGTCCTGCTTTAAGTTGCTGATAACCAGGATGGTTGATGCCTAGCGTGGTTCCGATCGCTCGTTGACCTTGTGGATCTTTTAGGGAGGTGGACACCCGAATAAAGTCGTCACCCAACGGTGCGAATAGCGTTGCTATAGCGCCGGTATCACGTGTGAAACTGTCGACCAACTTGGTGTCATTAATTAAGCTTTCACTGTATTGAGTGATGTTTGGTACTTCATGTCCCATGAAGTCAACCGTGTAATTTTCGACATAGACACCGGCAAGGTAGCCATTGCGAAAAGTAGATTCGAGGACTTTAGCGGTGTGCAGGTAAGCATCGAATTGGCCAGCAATGGTTTTTGCCATTGATTCTACTTTAGATTGGTGTTCTTTCAGTGTGCTTTCCAATAGAACATCGGAAGCGTTGCGGTAAACAAGCGCTGCAATACTGCTGAAAGCAATGAATAGACACAAAGTAATCACCAGTTTCAACTGGAATCCGACACTTTGATTTCGGTATCTCTCTAACATAGACTAATTCCTGATATTTTTATTATTTATGAGTTTTGTATCGGTATGCTATCGGTTTATATGATCAATTTTTTTGATATTTATTAATGAAACCGTCAAAAGTGACCAGTAACCAATAAGTTAGTAAAGATAGGACCATCTAAGCAGAGCTATTATTACAAAAAAAGCCGGGTATCCCCGGCCTTTACATGGTGATTCTTACTGCGCTGAAATGACAGTGACAAGTTCATGTGTCTCACCTGGTTGGAGCGTTTGACCTTGCTCAATACTTGGTGCATGAACAGCAGACTCCACACACAACATGGTTTGATAACCATCGTCAGCCATGTCACCCATGCTTTGCGCACCTTCTGCCCAAGGGTTCCATAATACTGCTGAGTTGTGGCCTTGGTTGTGTACGCTTAGCGTACGATCCAATACCGGGTCTTTTACCAAAATTTTCGCTTCTGGTTGCGTGTAAACGCGATCAATGGTGTCAGTTAGTTGTAGAACATTACCACCTTGGCATACCGCATCAGCTTTCAAGCTATCAATGTACTCGGCACCCATGCCTGTCGTTTGTGCTTGCTTAATGTCTCCAACGTTTAGGTAAGTATGTAATGCGCCAGAGAAGGTCCAAGCCTCGTCATCAATGTTCATGACTTTGAGCGTCACTTTTAGCTCATCGCCCACTTCAATCACCAAACGAGCGTCAAACATATGGGGCCAAATATCGTGGATTTCTTCTGTCGGGAACAGAGCAAGTTCAACAATCACACCGTTATGGTTCTCACGATGTTCAACCAACTCCCATTCTGCGGTGCGGGCAAAGCCGTGAGCTGGAGCAGCAATACGCCCAAACCAAGGCCAACAAACCGGAATACCACCGCGAAGAGCAGCTTTACCATCGAAGACAGCTTTTTCGCTCATCCAGATCAGATCTTCTTGACCTTCAGGCGTGAACGACACGACATGACCACCGTGTAGCGAGATGCCTGCCGTTGCTTTGTCATGAATCACGCGGACGATTTTTATCTGATCAACTTCAACGATAGTGACGTTATCAGATAGCACCGTTAGGGCTGGGAGAGTTTTTAAATCCATGTGTAGTTTCCTATCGCTGGGGAGAGCTTTTAGACGCGCTTCGCACATTAAATGCAACATCGAGCCTGCATTCTCTCAAATTCCAGATACAAAAAAGGCGACTCTAGAGCCGCCTTTTCTTTAACGAAGTTATTCGCTAATTGCTAACTTTCTAATTACTTAGAGATGTGAGCGATTAGGTCTAGAACTTTGTTTGAGTAACCGATTTCGTTGTCGTACCAAGATACAACTTTAACGAATTTGTCAGTTAGCGCGATACCAGCTTTAGCATCGAATACTGAAGTGCAAACTTCGCCGATGAAGTCTTGAGATACAACTGCATCTTCAGTGTAGCCTAGAACGCCTTTTAGTTCGCCTTCAGAAGCTTCTTTCATCGCTTTACAGATGTCTTCGTAAGAAGCACCGTTAACTAGGTTAACAGTTAGGTCAACTACAGAAACGTTAGCAGTTGGTACGCGGAAAGCCATACCTGTTAGTTTGCCGTTTACTTCTGGAAGTACAACGCCTACAGCTTTAGCGGCACCAGTTGAAGATGGGATGATGTTTTGAGAAGCACCACGACCACCGCGCCAGTCTTTAGCAGAAGGACCATCTACAGTTTTTTGAGTTGCTGTAGTTGCGTGAACTGTAGTCATAAGACCAGATTCGATACCGAACTTGTCGTTAAGAACTTTAGCGATAGGCGCTAGACAGTTAGTAGTACAAGAAGCGTTAGAAACGATGTCTTGACCAGCGTAAGTGTCGAAGTTTACGCCGTTAACGAACATTGGAGTAGCGTCTTTAGAAGGACCAGTTAGTACAACTTTTTTCGCGCCAGCAGTGATGTGCTTACGTGCAGTCTCGTCAGTTAGGAAAAGACCAGTTGCTTCAGCTACAACGTCAACACCGATTTCGTCCCATTTTAGGTCTTCAGGGTTGCGCTCTGCAGTAACACGTACAGTTTTACCGTTAACGATTAGGTTACCGCCTTCAACTTCAACAGTACCGTTGAAACGGCCGTGAGTTGAGTCATACTTAAGCATGTATGCCATGTAATCTACATCGATAAGGTCGTTAATACCTACTACTTCGATGTCGTTGCGCTCTTGCGCTGCACGGAATACGAAACGACCGATACGGCCAAAACCGTTAATACCTACTTTGATAGTCATTATAGTTGCTCCACAACTTAATTTCTGATTAAAGATAACTGGTAGTAAAATTACAGAATCCAGTAAACATCTGCAAGTGATAATCGGACTTAACTTGTTTAAAGTCAAAAAAAAGCGACGCTTTTTTTAACAATTCTTTGCAAATGTACGTTTTTTAAACTTTTCACTGATTCTTCTGTAGCCCAGTTGGCGTAATATAACTGGTGAGATAAGTGCTCTTATCAAATTAATTACGCATGGTGTCCTGGTGAGAAAGTATGTGCTACAACTGTTAAGAGAAGCAAGTTTTTTGCTAAAAAAGTCAATACCAAGAACAGTAAATAAGGAGCCGAAAGTCGTGGAACAAAGCGGGAAAAAAGTGACGAAGTCAGATGAACAGTGGCGTGAGCAACTGTCTGATGAAGAGTTCCGTGTTTGCCGAGAGCAAGGTACAGAGCCTCCTTTCAGCGGTAAGCTACTGCATAATAAGGAAACTGGTGTTTATGCTTGTACTTGTTGTAATGCCCCTCTCTTTGTCTCTGATAACAAGTATGACTCTGGCTGCGGATGGCCAAGTTTTGATGCGCCTATCAACGACCAAGCGGTGCGTTATTTAGAAGATCTAAGTCACGGAATGGTACGTACAGAGATTCGTTGTGCAACGTGTGATAGCCATCTAGGGCACGTTTTTGAAGATGGCCCACAGACCACAGGAGAGCGTTTTTGTGTTAATTCTGTGTCGTTAATTTTCAACAAATCAGAATAATAACGACAAAATTGTGCTCGAGATTGTTTTATCCTTTCAGGATGATTCATGCTCAACAGTGATCTGAGTGTCGCTCGACTTAAATAAAAACTCCCGCTCATTGCGGGAGTTTTTCGTTTATATCTCACTGGGTATCATTGCTGGGGAATAGATACCTTTCTCTATGGCTTTCGCCACCGATTCGGCTAATTCATCCAACTGCTTATATCGCTCTGGATGACTGAAATTGAACATACGTTGGAGCTGCTTTTCATCAGCAAGCGGTACGTCGAATCTCTTCGCGACCATTGCCCATAGATACGCTTGCTCTTTGTCTCCAAGCCCCTGATGAATACTTGCCATTGACTTGAGAATGACCGGATTGATGTTGTCTTCATCAGATAAAGACAACGCGTTATTAAGAAGCTCCAGGGTTTTCTTGGTATCTCGGTTGGTATAAAAAGTGGCTAATGCATATTGCATCTCAGCATTATTTAATTGGGGAGACCCTTCCATTTGTAAAAATGCGCGCCGAGCTTGAGTATCTCCCGTTTGAGACCATAAGAAATACAAAGTAGCCGGGTCTTCTGAGCCTTTTAACTCGTTTACGATGCGCTCTAGCTCATCAATACTGTGTACCAATGCATTAAAGCGTTGTCTTTTGAGAGCACTTTGATCAATAGGGGTGATCTGGGAGGCGAGTTCTAAGCATTTCCTATATTCAGCTACCAGACCGTATTCGATGATTTGGTTGGCCTCTGATGGGTTTTTCAATTGCTCAAACCGATGCCAAACCAAATTTGTTCTTGGAATTCGACATTGGCCGTCATCCATATTGAGCTGCTCGCAACGCAGCTCTGGTGTTTTTTGGCACAACTCTTCGGTTGTCACGTTACCTTCAAAACAGCCCGACAGCACAAAACATGCGAGGCTGAGAAGTAACCAGTTTGTTCTTTTCATGGCTTTGCTTGTGATCCGTTACACCAATTCATTTTCGTATTCTTGACTCAGTTTCTTAACCCGTTATGTTCTGTAAATAGAATGTAATAAGAAGGTACACTATGGACGCAGAACAACTATTACAAGCGATGACTCCAGAAGTTTATGATCGCTTAGTCTATGCAGTAGAAACGGGAAGATGGCCTGAGGGTACAACACTTTCTAAAGAGCAGCGAGATTCGTGTATGCAAGCTGTGATGTTGTATCAATCAAAACATAATACTGATGCGCAGCATATGACGGTTGCAGCCGGTGGTGAAATCAGTTTTAAATCAAAACAAGAGCTTAAAAAACAATTCAGCGGAGAAGAGAGCGATATTGTTCGTGTTAATCCGAACATTGATTAATCCTTACGCCTTATTTCTCAAAATTTTATTATTTTGATTTTGAAAGAAAAAAGCCCAAATTGTATTGGGCTTTTTAGATCGTAGAAAGCTTGAACTTACAGGCTCATTTCACCACGCAGTACTTGTTGCATTCTCTCTTTTACTTCTTCGTAAGAAAGGTTTTGGCTTAGAAGGTAGTGTAGTTTTGCCAGCGCCGCTTCGGGCGTCATGTCAAAGCCACTGATAACACCAGAGTCTGCGAGAGCACAACCTGTGGCATATCCGCCCATATTCACTTTACCTGCCAAACACTGAGTTAGGTTTACGACAATAACGCCGCGCTCAGAGGCTTCTTTCAGGTGACCAAGCAGCTCAGGGTTCTGAGGAGCATTACCGACACCAAAAGTCAGAAGAATCATCGCATTCACGGGCTGACGGAGCGTGTTGCGGATAACTTCGTGTGAAATACCAGGGTACATGGTGATCACACCGATTGGTTGTGGCGTGATGTTGTGAACCTTAAACTCACCTTCTGGTTGTGCACCAACGGTTACGCTGTTGCTAACTTGAATATTGATCCCAGCTTCCAATAGTGGAGGAAGGTTTGGTGAAGTAAAGGCATTAAAACCGTCTGCATGAGATTTTGTGCTGCGGTTACCACGCATCAATTGATTATTGAAGAACAAAGTTACTTCGTTGATCGGGTAGTTTGCCGCAATATGTAGCGCGTTTAATAGGTTTGCTTGGCCGTCAGAACGCAGCTCTGCGAGAGGGATTTGTGAACCCGTTACAATCACTGGCTTACCAAGGTTTTCAAGCATGAAAGACAATGCTGACGCTGTGTACGCCATGGTGTCAGTACCATGTAGGATAACGAAACCATCGTATTTGTCATAGTTGTCACGAATATCATTCGCAATCTGCTGCCAGTCAGCAGGTGTCATATCTGATGAGTCAATCAGAGGGTCGTATTCGTGGATGGTGTAATCCGGCATTTCAGGACGATGGAATTCGGGCATGCTTGCTAATTGCTTTTCCATAAAGCCAGCAACAGGCACATAGCCGTGGTCGGATTTTTGCATTCCGATGGTACCACCGGTGTAAGCGATGTAGATGTGTTTTCTAGTCATCGTTTTTTCTTTCGTGTAGGGGAACAGAGGCGGGGATTATATACCTAAATAACCTTGAGATGCGAGGCTATACGCACAGTATCAGAAAGTCATCTGAGGAGATGCAAAGCCTAATAAAAAGGGCACTTCAAGTAGAAGTGCCCTTTGTAATATTGATGGAAAAACTACTGCACTTGGCAGTTCAAACAAAATGCGTATTGACCTTTAGGATCGTTGAAGCTTTGGAGCAAGCTTGCGTCTTGTTCGAATTGTTGAGCTACGGGTTGAAGACTTTTTGGTAGCAAGCTTGTTGCATCAATACCTAGAGAGACTTTCACCTGTTTCATAAACTCTTGTAGAAATAGTTCAGTAGGTGAAAGAGGCTCTTCTACCAAGTAAATGCCGTAATCGGTTACGTTCGCTAGTTTCGCCGCTAGCTCTACAGCATCATCAAAGTCACCCATTTGATCGACAAGACCAAAGGATAGTGCATCTTGGCCAGTCCAAACTCGACCTTGAGCAACTTTGTCAACTTCCTCTAGAGACATATCGCGATTCTCGCCAACTAGAGAAATAAAGCGCTTGTAACCGTGTTCGATACCTAATTGGAACACTTGAGACGCGCCCTCAGAAAGGCCAGTGGTAATACCGTCACCTGAGAACGGCGATGTGCCAACGCCATCAGTATTAATACCTAACTTGCTAAAGCCTTTTTCAAACGTGGTGATGACACTAAATATACCAATGGAGCCCGTCAGGGTTGTTGGCTGAGCAACGATTTTGTCTGCGCTCATTGAAATCCAATAACCACCAGAAGCGGCCAAACTCGACATGGATACAACAACCGGCTTACCTGCTTGCTTCAGAGCTTCTACTTCGTTACGAATCACTTCAGAAGCAAAGGCACTGCCTCCTGGACTATCTACTCGTAATACGACCGCTTTCACTTTTTCATCATTGCGTGCTTGACGCAGCAAGCTTGCGACTGTGTCACCACCAACAGTTCCGCGAGGTTGTTGACCGTCCATAATCGCGCCACTTGCTAGAACAACGGCGATGTCGTGCTGAGGTAGTGTGTAATCGGGACGAATCGTTGCAAGGTAGTCGTAGTAACCAATCGCGTTGTAGCTGTCTTTGCCGTCGCTACCAAACTGTTTTGCGAATAGAGTGCGAATGTCTTGGCGTGTAGCAAGTTCATCCACTAGCCCCAATTTGACTGCGAGCTGAGCAATATCGCCATTTACAGACTTCATCTCGTTAATCAGTTCATCCATGGTTGGATTAAGCACTTTCGCATCAATGTTTCGGTTTGTTGTTACGTCATCAACAAAAGCACTCCACAATTGAGTAACCCAGCGTGTTGCTGACTCTTTCGCCGCATCGGACATGTCATCACGAATAAAAGGTTCGATAGCGGATTTATAAGTACCTACGCGAAAAACATGAGTAGAAACGTCAAGCTTTTCAAGTAACGTTTTGTAGTACATTGAGTAAGCGCTGTAACCTTTAATCAATACACCACCATCAGGTGCCAGATAAACTTTGTCAGCGTAACTTGCCAAGTAATATTGGCTTTGGTTGTAGAAATCACCTACGGCGTAAACGGGTTTGCCTGACGCTTTAAATTCGTTCAACGCTTTCGCGATGTAACGTAGTTTCGTGAGATTTGTTTCTGGCATGTCTCGCAGTGCTAGCACTAATCCAGACACTTTAGGATCGTCTTTCGCGTAGCGAATGGTATCAACGATATCGAAAAGGACGTTTTCTTTCGGTAACTCATTACCCAAAAGGGAACCAGCAAAAGAGTCCATTGGGTTTACATAACGTCTTTGTTCGACAATTGGGCCTGAAAGGTTCATCACCAATGCCGATTCTTTTTCGACGACAGGTTGACCGTCTCCGGTATAAGTAAAGGCAAAGTAGAAAACGGCAATCATCAGCAAGAAAATTAGGTTTGCCAGTGCGAGTCTGATGAAAGTGATACTTTTCCATATCCCTTTAAATATCAAACCAATAAATTTGAAGAGTTTTTTCATCTTGTCTCCATAACGAGATAGTTACGCCGAGTCTAACAAAGTATGGGTTCTTATCTCTAAGATCTCAAAAGATAACATTTTTTTAGCTTATCACGACCACTCAACAATTGGCATATTTTCACACGAGATTGATCGGTGTTACAAAAATGTAAACGCTTGTTTGATTTTTTGGTTGAGCAGGCTTAATCTGGTCAGACCATGATAATAACAATGGATGTTAAGTGATGTCTGCCATGTACCCAAACCTATTAAAGCCACTGGATCTCGGTTTCACACAATTACGAAACCGAGTTCTGATGGGATCAATGCACACGGGCTTAGAAGAGCACAAAGAAGGATTACAGAAGCTCGCTGCTTTTTATGAAGAACGCGCGAAAGGCGGTGTCGGACTGATTGTAACCGGAGGTTTTTCTCCTAACTTACGCGGTCGTTTACACCCGTTGAGTGCTGAATTCAGCAAGCCAAAACATGCTAAAGCCCATAAAGTTGTGACAGAAGCGGTGCACAAGCACGGTGGTAAAATTGCGTTGCAAATTCTCCATGCTGGGCGTTATGCAATGCATCCATTCTCGCAAAGTGCATCTGGCATTAAAGCGCCAATTGCAAAGTTTGCTCCGAGTGAAATGAGCGACCGCCAGATAAAGAAAACCATCGACGCGTTTGCTAATAGTGCGGAGTTAGCACAGCTTGCTGGTTATGATGGCGTCGAGTTAATGGGCTCGGAAGGTTACTTGATAAACCAATTCTTATGTAAACGTACTAATATGCGTTACGACGAATGGGGTGGCAGCTATAAAAAACGTATGCGTTTTCCGCTAGAAATTGTTAAAGCGGTACGCAAGGCGGTGGGTGACAAGTTCATCATCATCTTCCGTCTTTCTATGCTGGATCTTGTCGAGCAGGGCAGCACTTTTGAAGACGTTATCGAATTGGCGAAAGCACTTGAAGAGGCTGGCGTCACGATTATTAATACGGGTATCGGTTGGCATGAGGCTCGAATTCCGACCATTGCGACTCAAGTACCACGTGGTGCGTTTACATGGGTTACGGAAAAAGTTAAACCTCACGTTTCGGTTCCTATTATCACTTGCAACCGTATAAATACGCCAGATGAAGCAGAACGCATTTTATCTTCAGGTCATGCCGACATGGTTTCGATGGCGCGCCCATTCTTGGCCGATCCTTACTTTGTTGCTAAAGCCGAACAGGAAAAAGCGCAGCTTATTAATACGTGTATTGGTTGTAATCAGGCGTGTCTAGATAACGTGTTTAAAGGTAAGCGCGCCAGTTGCTTAGTGAACCCTCTAGCGTGCTATGAAACCGAAATTGTTGTTGAACCAGCCTTTAAGAAGAAAAACATTGCAGTTGTTGGTGCTGGCCCTGCGGGCTTGGCTTGTGCGACCACACTGGCTGAACGTGGCCATAAGGTTGATTTGTTCGAAAAGAACGACCGCATCGGTGGTCAGTTCCGTCTTGCGATGCAGATCCCTGGTAAGGAAGAGTTTCGAGAGACGATACGATATTTCGCTAACCGTATTGATGAAACAGGCGTGAATCTGCACTTATCGACGGAAGCGAACTATGACTTACTCACAGAATATGATGAGATAGTGATGGCATCGGGTGTTGAGCCACGTAAAGTCAATATTGATGGAATTGATAACCCAGAGAAAGTCGTCGACTATCAAACTCTCATTCGAGACAAAACGCCAGTCGGTGAGAAAGTGGCTATCGTAGGTGCTGGTGGCATTGGCGTAGATGTCGCGACCATGCTCACAGAGCCAGTTGGACAAACGTTGGATGACTGGTTGCATGAATGGGGAATCGACAAGGAGATGTCTCAGCCGGGCGGTTTATACCCTTACCCTGATGCGGTCAGCGATAAAGAAGTCTGGGTACTTCAGCGTCGTAAAGGTCGTGTAGGTAAAGGTCCGGGTAAAACGACAGGTTGGATCCATAAACGTACCCTTGAAAAACGGGGCGTACATTTAGTCGGCGGCGTGTCTTACGATAAAATTGATGATCAAGGTTTGCACATTCATGTAGACGGAAGCGCGCAGGTTCTTAATGCAGACAAAGTTATCATTTGTGCTGGGCAAGAGTCTGTACGTCCGTTTGAAGATAAATGGTCTGAACTTGGAGAGAAGATTCATATCATTGGCGGAGCTGACCATGCGGGTGAACTTGATGCTGTGCGTGCGATTCGTCAAGGTGTTAAATTGGCGGTAAAACTCTAGCCTTTTAATGTGTGTTTACCATAAAAGCTGCGCTTTGAGCGCAGCTTTTTTGTATAGAACTAGTCACTGATATCTGGCAGTTGTTTGGCCATTACCACGCCAGCAAAAGTAATAAAAGAGAACACTAACACCACAGCTGAAAGGCTCAAGAAGTTCGACATAACACCAAGAGAGCTCATTAGAAGCAGCATTATCCCAACCACTGTGTTACTCACGGCTACATAGCTCGTCCGTTTGTCACCTTCTGCGATATCAACTAAATAGGTTTTTCGTCCGACTCGTATTCCGTCGTGGGCAATACAAACACAAAAGTAAAGCAGAGGAATCACGAATAGGAAGCTTTGGCTAGCGGTGACCCATGTATCGTAAACAAATAACACAACACCAAGTAGCGCGCTCATCATTGCGCCTATGACCATCACACTGCGGCTAGAGCGATCTGACATTCTTCCCCAGAAAGGACCTGAGACAAAGGAGGCTAAGCCACTCGCAAACATAAAGAGAGCTAGCACCCAGAGCTGTCCACCCAGAGATTGCTGTGCCAGCACAACGTAGTACGGTGCACTCAGCGCAGAACATAAAAATAGTGTCCGCGTGATAACGAATCGACGAAAGGTCACGTCTGTCTTAAGTAACGCGAGTTGTTTAAATGCTTCGAGGACGCCATTTCGACCACCGTCTACCTCACCGGCATACTCATTAATTCGCGCATAGACGAATGCCGCGATGAGCCATATGACGCCCGCTAAGCCTAAACTCAGACCGTAAAAGCGCTCTGTCGGCTCTACGTCCCATAACCAGGCTAGTGCCAGAAGGCTAGCGAAAAGCAGCGTAACTAGGCCAGCAGCGCTTGAAGACCAGCCGTTGACTTGACCTCGTTGGTTTTTAGGGATGGTTTTGCCCAATACATCTTTTGATGCGACGGAATTTAAACCGCGTGAGAGGCTGAAGATCACAAGACATGCAATCACACCATAACCCGCAGCTGCTCCTGTTAGAGTTAATGCGACCAATCCGATTGCAAATATGGAAAGAGCCTGCAAGATGCTGCCAATTACCCAGCCCCATTTTCTTACTGGAATGCGTCGGATGTAGTGCGCGATGCTAAGTTGTGGGATAAGGGATCCTGACTCACGAATAGGAACCAGCCAACCAATTAAGTAAACCGGAGCCCCGAGACTTTGTAGTATCCACGGCAACGTGACTTTAGGGTTGATTAACGCATCGCCGACCTTCGTTAAAAACTGAGCGAGAATGATTTTAAGAAAGTTGCCGGGAACTTGATGACAAGCTGATTCAGGAATCGCCTTACAGGCACGGGCATCTTCGTCATTAACGATCTTTTCGTAAATGCTGTTTTGTTTGTCCTTGTTCATCAACCTGCCTATGTTCAACTTATTCATTTCGCGAATAAATTAACATTAAACCCAGATTGATGTTAAGTGAAGCACGTTATCAAGCCCACAGAAAACCGGTTGTTATTCGCAGGAGCAGATTGTGCTAAAGTGGCGTAAACAAAATAACAACGATATTCAATAAGGATTCTTTCATGGACGCTCTCGATCTTTTGCTCAATCGCCGATCTATCGCGAAGTTATCCGTGCCTGCTCCAGAAGGTAAAGCACTTGAGAACATCATTCGTGCTGGCCTTCGTGCGCCTGACCATGCGGGATTAACCCCTTGGCGTTTCGTTATCGCACAGGGCGATGGTTTGAAAAAACTGTCAGATATATTGGTAAAAGCGGCAGAAGCTGAAAATAGTGATGAAGCGGTGGTCGAAAAGGTAAAGAATGCCCCATTTCGCGCACCAATGGTGATCACGGTGATTGCTAAAGTAACAGAACATGAGAAAGTACCAGCACTAGAGCAACACTTATCTGCGGGATGCGCTGTACAAGCGATGCAAATGGCAGCCGTAGCGCAAGGCTTTCAAGGGTTTTGGCGCTCAGGTAAGTGGATGTTCCATCCAGAAGTTCATCAAGCATTTGGTTTAGAGGGTGACGATGAGATTGTTGGTTTCTTGTACTTAGGCACGCCTGGTTGTACACCGATGAAAGTTCCTGAGCGTGACCTTTCTCAGTTTGTTGAATTCCTATAACTGAAAACTTAAATAAATTGACTGTTTATTTATACAGTTTTTCTTGATTTATTAGGGCTACATTCGATAATGTGGCCCTAATTATATTTATTTCCAAAACGTTATGTCTCGTCTGTTTATTGCTGAAAAACCAAGTTTAGGCCGTGCGATTGCCGCTGCACTGCCAAACCCTCAAAAGAAAGATCAAGGATTCATCCGCTGTGGGAACGGGGATATCGTTACTTGGTGTATCGGCCACTTACTCGAACAAGTCGAACCCGACGCTTACGATGAGCGTTATAAAAAGTGGAATATGGCAGATTTACCAATTGTTCCGCAGCAATGGCAGCTCAGACCGAGGAAAAGTGCAAGTAAGCAATTAACCGTGATTCGTAAATTGCTCAAAGAAGCTAATGAAGTCATTCATGCAGGAGACCCAGATCGAGAGGGTCAGCTGTTAGTTGATGAAGTTCTCGACTATTGCAAGTTATCTAAAACCAAGAAGGAATCCACACAGCGTTTGCTGATTTCCGACTTGAACTTACCTGCGGTTAAACGTGCTCTCAGTTCTATGCGCAGTAATCGCGAGTTTATCCCACTTTCAGTTTCAGCATTGGCCCGCTCTCGGGCTGATTGGCTGTATGGTATGAACATGTCTCGTGCTTATACCTTGCTTGGTCAAAAAGCAGGGTATCAAGGTGTTCTCTCGGTAGGGCGAGTGCAAACGCCAGTTCTTGGCTTAGTGGTGCGTCGTGATGAAGAAATCGAAAACTTTGTCCCGAAGGACTATTTTACCCTACATGCTCTGATCCCATATCAAGATGCCAATGGTACTTTTGATATTCGTGCTCGTTGGAAGCCAAGTGAGGCATGCAAGCCTTGGCAGGACGAAGAAGGTCGAGTGTTAAACCGTAAGTTGGTGGAAAATGTTGCAAACCGTATTGCAAATCAACCCGCAAAAGTGACAGAGTCGGAACAAAAGCAAACCAAGCAATCAGCACCATTACCCTATTCGTTATCTGCTTTACAGATCGATGCCGCGAAGCGCTATGGTATGAGTGCGCAACAAGTACTAGATACTTGTCAGGCATTGTATGAAAAGCACAAGCTGATCACTTACCCGCGTTCAGATTGTCGCTATTTACCAATGGAACACTACTCACAAGCAGGGACGGTGACAACTGCTATTGCGAATAACGCAAAAGAGTTGCAAGTTGCCGTTCAGGGAGCAGACTTAACATTAAAGTCCAAAGCCTGGAACGATAAAAAAGTGGATGCGCACCATGCGATTATCCCTACACCGAAGCAAGCTAATGTGAATGCGCTTTCCGGCAATGAGATGAAAGTGTATCAATTGATTGCGCGCCAGTACCTCATGCAGTTCTATCCGGCGGCGGTTTACGCAGAAGCGAAATTGGTTTTCGATATCGCTGGTGGTACGTTTGTCGCGAAAGGTCGTCAGTTAGTTTCGCCGGGTTGGAAAGCGCTAATGGGCAAAACTGACAAGGAAGATGAAGGTATTGATGCCGTGCCACCGCTACCCGAAGGCACCGTGTTAACTTGTCGTGAAGGGGAAATAAAAGACCGAAAAACCGAGCCACCAAAGCATTTTACCGAGGCATCGCTGTTGCAAGCGATGACCGGGATCGCCCGTTATGTTGCGGATAAAGAACTGAAAAAAATCCTTCGTGACACTGATGGGCTAGGCACGGAAGCGACTCGCGCTGGTATTTTGGACACGCTGTTCAAACGCCAACTGCTTACGCGTCAAGGTAAGTCAATTCTCAGTTCTCCTGCGGGAAGAGGTCTCATTCATGCCTTGCCAGAAGATTCAACATACCCTGATATGACGGCTCATTGGGAGCACCAGTTACAAGGTATGGCAGAGAGAAATCAAGCATATCAGCCGTTCATGCAAGCACTGGAACAACGCATTGATAGCTTGATGGCACAAGTAAAAGCAGGCCCTATCCCTGATTCATTACGTCATCTACCCAAGGTGGAACGTCCTGCGTTTAAACGTAAAAAGCGCAGTTATTCAAAGAATGGTGGCGCGACTAAATCTCGTGCAACCAAAGGTAAGCAGGCATAGGACAAGCGCGGTGTAATTAAACACCGCGCATGCTTGAAAATAGATTACTCGAACAGGTCACCGTGGTTTTGGATCGCGCCTCTTACTTCACCTTGAGTTAACACGCGTTTGTCCAGTACCTCTTTCACCTGGTTGCCCAAGTCAACTAATGTATCTCGATTCGCTTGAGTTTGGCGTTTACCAGCACTTCTCAAGCAGTAATTTAGTTCGTGCTCTTCGCTAAAATTAACCAAATCCCTATCTGCTGCCATCGTGCTTTCTCCTTATTTGTTCTACTTTTTCCTAAGTCTGGATTGGATGTAGATAAATTCAAGTTAGATTGCGTGAATTATGCTGGTGGATCACTGATGAACATTATGTTTGCCAACCAAGTCACGATTATGAAGCCTGGCTTTGATGGTATTTGGTTTAGTGATGGTTGTGTCTTAATGCTGCTACCAAGGTAACTCAGTACCATCGTAGTTAATAAATCGACCTGAAAGCTGCGGTGTGCTCAGCTCTATCACGTTCGCTAGGCCTTGCGCGGAGGTTTGCGTATCTATCAAAGCATTTGGCCCACCCATCGCCGTTTTTACCCAACCAGGGTGAAGCGCTAAAACGGTAAATCCTTCAGGTGTTAAATCATTACTTAAGCTTTTCACAACCGAGTTAAGCGCCGCTTTCGATGAGCGATAAATATAACCGCCACCGGACGTATTTTCGGTCATGCTCCCCACTTTTGATGAGATACAAGCAATCTTTTTTATCTTGCCTTGTTGTAAGCGAGGGTAACAGTGCTCAACCAGTTTTAACGGTGCAATGGTGTTTACTTCGAAGGCTTTACGCCATTCTTCTACGTCAGTGTTTCCAAAGCCATATCCCTTGGGGCCGTAATATCCTGCATTATTGATGAGTAAGTCGATGGCAGGGAGTTTATCGGCAAGCTTAGCGACTTGTTCGTAGTGAGTGACATCCAGTTCGTGCAAAACCAGATTACTGAATTGTGAGGCTAGAGTTTGTAGTTCTGAACTGTTCTCTAAGGAACGGCTAGTAGCATGTACTTGGTGGCCTTGCTTCAGGTACAGCTCAGTTAAGCTAAGGCCAATGCCGCGATTTGCTCCGGTAATAAAGACGGTTTGACTCATACAAACACCTATGTTTTTTTGATTTCAGTTGAAAGTCATTGTGTTAGCTAAGCACCATAAAATCAACCAACCACCACGCACCAACAACAAGAGATGAAAATAGGGACAGAGCACAAAGAGAGCCAAACAGTGCGCCGAGAATAGCAAAGAAAGTAGAATTCATATGTATATTAAATTTAATTGATATTGAAAATCATTATCAATTAAATTGCGTTTTATTCAACCCTTGAAGTTGATACTATTTCGTTACCATTGTTATTAAGAATTTCTCATGCTGCCATTTATCTACCACCCGATTTATTCTCAACTTGAGTTGCCAGAGGGGCATCGTTACCCAATTATGAAATACCAGTACCTCTATGAATCGGTATTGGTGCATATAGAGAAAGATAACTGGAAAGAGCACGCGCAGTTTTTCCAGCCCGAAGCATTAACTGTTGGGGAAGTAAAACGTGTTCATGACGAGGAATACGTCGAGCTACTTGTTAGTGGAAACATGCCAGCTGCGAAGATGCGCCGAATAGGTTTTCCTTGGAGTGAGTCTCTCATTACCAGAACGCTAACTTCAGCAGCGGGCACGGCTCTGACCGCAAAAAAGGCACTTGAGTACGGTGTGGCCATTCATTTGAGTGGTGGGTATCATCACGCACACAAAGGGTTTGGCAGTGGTTTTTGTTTATTTAATGACTTAGTGATCGCGGCTAGGCAAGCACTCGAAGTTGAGCATGTCGATAAAGTATTGATCATTGACAGTGATGTTCATCATGGGGATGGAACAGCAACTTTATGTGACGATGAGCCAGATATCATCACGCTTTCTTTCCACTGTGATAAAAACTTCCCAGCGAGGAAGCCTCAGTCTGACCTCGATGTGCCTTTGGTGCGAGGAACAGGTGATGAGGATTTTTTAATGGCGTTTAAAGAAGTGGTCGATATGGCACTTAATCTTCATCGCCCTGATTTAGTTATCTACGATGCTGGTGTCGATATACATCAAGACGATGAGCTTGGATATTTTGATGTGTCGACTCAAGGGATTTTAGAACGTGATAGATTTTTAATGCAAACAGTGAAATCTCGAGGTATCCCTGTCGCAGCTGTCGTTGGAGGTGGATATCGAACGAATCATGCTGACCTCGTCCCAATCCATTTGCAGCTTATCAATGCCGCTAAAGAAGTCTTTATTGATGAGTAGATACAACTAGATGTAAATATCAAATTGATTCAACACTGGAACGAACGAAAAGGGCATTAATTTTTTGTGGGTTCTTTCGGAGTGTGGCGGAGTGCTTAGTTGCGTTCAAGAAGTGGTAAGTGATTTGTACAAATCTTTTTAAGTCTGGAGATGCGAAAAAGCCCGCTAATTTCTTAGCGGGCTTTTTCTAAAAGTGGCGGAGAGATAGGGATTTGAACCCTAGATACGCTATTAACGTATGCCGGTTTTCAAGACCGGTGCTTTCAACCACTCAGCCATCTCTCCGTTGTTGAGGCGCATAATATAAGGCTTTGAAAATGTTGTAAACCCCTAGTTGAACTGATTGGATGTTTACTGCGCAAATTTGTGGTTTGTGTTGTTTAAATAAACAAAAACTCCCCAAAAAGGGGAGTTTGAATAGTATATGGATTGCTAGGTATTAATCGTTTTTAGAATAAAAACGCTGTAACTCAGTTAAACCTTGCATCAAAACTGGCAACTTCGGTGCATCATCTCTAAGTCGTTTGTAGTTTTTGTCATACAGCTTGTAGTTGCCAAACTTATCGATCACTGTGGTTTGCGAGCTAGTAATTAAGGCAAGCTCGCGAGTATCGCCCGCCAAGATCCAGCGACGACGACTTTCATCGAATAGGTTGCGACCACTACTGTAATCATATGGGTTGGAAGATACGCCGAGCATATCTTGCAACAGTGTAACTGAGAGGTCCAAGTGACTTGTGCTGTGATTAAATTCGCCAGCTAGCATTCCAGGCCAATGGATCACCATCGGAACTTGTAATTGATAACGGCTGTAGTTGCTGTTTGCTCCCCAGCTGTTCGTGTTGGTTTCGTTAAATTCACTACCGTGATTAGAAGTGATGATTACGATGGTGTTTGTCAGTTGTCCCGTCGTTTCTAGTTCATCAATAATACCTGCGATAGTTCTATCCGCCGACTTCACTGCATATTCATAAGCTTTTTTGAATCGCTCACTTGCAGGCATTTCTTCGTCATTATTTGAAGGAATCGATTCAAAATTATCAACGGTGGTGACTTCGATGTAACTAAACCATGGCTGACTTGCTTTCTCTGCTAACCATGTATTCCAGTTTGCGATAGATTGTTTATCGGTATGAGCTTGCGTGCCATCTAGGTCTTCCGCTAAGTTCAAGTCGCGGAAAATAATTTCTGAGTAGAGATCATCTTCAAACCCACTGCCACTGAATAAACCAAAGTTGTAGCCCTGATCTTTCAGTACATCGAGCAATACTGGGGAAGCACCTTGCGCCTTGATGCTTGATGCATAACTGGTCGGTAAGCCATAGAACAAACCAAAGGCCCCGTATGTATCATTACTTGAGCTGTAATGATTACGGAAGTTCTGATTGTTTTCAGCAAACTCATAGAGGTTAGGCATCTCTTCTTGGTTCAGCGCATCCGCTCGTAAATTGTTTATGCTGATCATCAACACATTGAGCTTATTAACTCGGCGGTTAAACTCAAGCTTTTCAAGAGGGTAGTTGACTAACTCTACGTTGCCTTCGTTTTCTGCCAAACGTTTTAGGTATTCCTCACGGTCAAGTAGACCATGTTTTTCCATAAAACTCTTCGCCGTCATCGGGTAAGACAAAGGGAAGTTTGAACGCTGGCTAGTAATTGGGTTGTAAAAATACGCATCTGCCCAAATGTAAACCAAATGGCTGGTCATAAAGCTGAGGAAAAAGACGGCCGCGAGAGGGCGTCCTACGTGCTTATGAGATAGTTTGCGCTGTTTTCGCCATACCCATTCGGATAGTGCGAGTTGAATAAGGAAGATCAGCGGCATCACAACAAATAAATGTTGTAGGTCAGTGCTGAGCGCACTTTTGTCTTCGCTGAATAGTAACTCCCAGACAACGGGAGTTAAGTGCAAATTGATCGACTGATACGCTTGGGTATCAATTAATAATATGGTTTGCCCAACGGTTGCGAAAATCACTGCCACCAAACGGAACAACTTCCGCGATGGCAGGATAAACGTCAACGGGAATAGAACAAGCAAGTAAAGTGCGAAAACTAGAAAGCCAAAGTGACCAACCCAAGAAACCGCCAGATAAAACTGACCAAGTAACGTCTCGGGCCAAGGAGACTGAACAATGTAGCGTGTGCCTATCAACATCGACGCAACGATATTGAAGAATGCAAACCAGTGACCCCAACCAACTAGTCGAGATACACGTTCGCCGTATGAGTTTCCGCTGTCTACCATGTATGTGTTCTATTGTCCGTGATTAGTGTGTTTTTGGTGTTTCTAAAGAAGACATCAGCGCCTGAGCAAATTTTTCAGCAATCGCTTTGCGTTGTGAAGCAGCAACACGTTGATTTAAGACATTGGTTGCGATATTTCCGGCAATCATTAGCGTCAACTCAGGAGAAGCAGCGTGTTTTTCAAGAACTGTTGCTACTTCAGCAAGAATTTTTTCTACTTGCTCGTCAGTATATTTAGATGTAATCGGCATAAAGACTCTAATAATGATAGTAAAAGCGGCTTATGATAACCTACAATGCCCATCAACTAAAACCTTGTAGCAAGATAAAATCACTATGAGTCTTCATCTTTCAAACGTTATTCTGCATCAACTGTGCAAAAACGATCAGGACGAGCTGGTTGTAAACTTTCGTCCAGCATCATTAGAGAACGATGCATCTACAGAAAACTTAGTCGCTGAGCTTCACCGAGTATTCCATTCTAAAGCTGGTAAAGGTTTTGGCGCTTTCCAGTCAGACAGCGAATTTCAATTTTGGCTTCAAGAAATGCGCAAAGGAGAGCGAGATTTTTACGACTTCTCACAAATTAGTGCAAATCGCTTGAAAGAAGAGTTGATTAAGTACCCATTTGCGGATGAAGGTATCTTGGTTTTCGCTGAGTATCAGAGTTTAGCAACGGACTACTTGTTCATCGGTATCTTACCAATGAATCAGAGTTTAAAAGTGACCGAAGGTTTGGACATCAGTGCGACAGATTACTTAGATATCACCAAAATGGATATTGCCGCACGCATCGACCTGTCGAGCTACGAGACCGACAAGGAATCCAATCGTTATCTGCAATACATTAAAGGACGCGTTGGCCGTAAAGTGGCGGACTTCTTCCTAGATTTTCTGCAAGCGGATATTGGCTTAGATACTAAACAACAAAACTTAGTGTTGATGCAGGCGGTGGATGATTTTTGTGCTGACTCGAAGCTAGAAAAGCAAGAAGTGAACGAGTACAAGAAACAAGTTTACGACTACTGCAATGAGCAAATTAAATCCGGTGATGAGGTTCAAATCTCAGAGCTTTCCGGAGAGCTTCCTCAAAGCCAAGATGGCACGAGCTTTATGGATTTCACCAAAGAGCAAGGGTACGAGCTTGAAGAGTCTTTCCCAGGTGATCGTGCGACGGTTCGCAAACTGACTAAATTTGTTGGAGCTGGTGGTGGTTTGAATATTAGCTTCGATAGTCTCTTACTTGGCGAGCGTATTTTTTATGATCCAGAGACGGATACCTTAACGATTAAAGGGACGCCTCCAAATCTAAAAGATCAGTTAAGTCGCAATTAAAATCATATCGTTAAATAAAGAGAGCAAACGGCTCTCTTTTTTTATGTGAATAAGAAACATCCATAGTATATGCTTGTAATTAATGGAGATATGCGAGGGGCAAGTGTTGCTGAAGCTAAAAGAAGGAATACGGCGGTTTGTTTGGTTCTGGTTCGTTTTGTGGTGTGTTTTAGCACTTGGCATTTGGCTGCAAGCCAAACAAACGATTCAAACGATTTCGACTGTAAATGAGTTAGGAAGTAAAGTTGAAGAAGTCAGGCACTTTTTTAACTTCGATCTGCCTTACCGTGTTAAACACGTCGATCAAATTTCACTGAAACTTCAGTTGGCTTATGCAGTTCGCTTACAGCTTGAAAGTGAGTTTTCTGAAGGGAAAATCACACCAGACATCACTCAATTACTTTATACGACCGACCGGTTTTTAGAAAGTGCTCGAGCTTTTGTAAGAAGTGACAGTGAATTGGTTTCGTTAGCAGAACAGTTACGAAGCAGCCGTGCTCGAACAGAAAACTCTGAGCAAATTCAGGCAATGTACTATCGCTTAGGTGCGCTTGTTTTTGAGTCTGTCTTTAGTGACTCTGCAACGAATAGCGATACTTACCGTGACTTAGACCGACTTTTTATTGAATCAGAGACGCTCTCTCCCGAAGAGCGAAGCGCTCTTCAGCGCCAGCTTGCTCAAACCTCAAGCGCACTATCTGCTCAGGCACAGGGCAGTTATTTATCTAATCAACTGCTTAATCCAGATTTCCCGAACCAGTTAACTTCGATAAATGAGCAGTTGGAACAGAAGCTAATGACTTTTATTGTTTGGCTGTCTGTAATCAGTGGTTTGCTCCTTTTCCTCATTTCATGGGGAGCCTTCTCCCCAAAAACGATTCAACCGATACCACTACCCAGAACCGATGATAAAAAGTCAGAGCAAGTTGGCGATGATGAAAATGGAGCTAACACTGTTCCCTCAGCTCAGTTAGAAAATTTTCAAAACGTCCAAATGAACGAAAAAAGTTGTAATGAGGTGAATTCATCACAAGTGGAAGTAGTGGAACGTGAGCCGTACATAGATATCAATAAAATGTTAGATTCTCTGTCTGGTGACGAGGGCGCTGTGCGGATGTTACTGGAGGTCTTTATTCAGGACCACTCTGGCGATGGCACTAAAATGTATCAGCTGTTAGAAGAGGATAAAGAGCAAGCGCAAAGAGCCGCACACAGTCTTAAAGGGGTCTCAGGGAGTTTAGGTGCAATGCCATTGCACTGTATTTCGGGTGATATTGAACTGTTGATTAAACAAGGGCAAAAAGTGCCGGAAGAGAAGTTGGCATGTTTAGATGATGTCCTAAAACAAACCATACTTTTTGCTAATAATGTTCTCAATAGTAAAAAGATAACAGAAGCGCTAACAGATTGATATTGCTCTGACTTAATGTCATAAGAGTTGAGGTAATAAAGGCTCGAACTATATGACTTAGTTCGCTTTATTCCTGTTCTATACAATTTGTTAAAGGTGTTTTCATGTCCGTTCGCCGAATGTCTTCAATGATGTTGATAGGGCTGGTTATGATGCTTTCAGGGTGCTCCCTGCTCGAAGTCAAGATCGAGAGTCAAACCGTCCCTCTTACCAAACAAGAGCTCAATATGCGTCTTTTGACTCGTGAGTATGCGCAGCAGTTTTTTGCTCAGGTTGAGCAAGCAGCAGACGCACTACACGAACAATATGAGCCTCATGATAAAGTTCATCAATCTTATATTTTACTTTGGAAGATAAATGCTGAAGAAGGCATCCAAGCTTCTGCATACCAAGTGTCCCCAATGGCTGCACTGATTGATACATGGACTTTCACGCTACAAATGGAACAGTTTTTTACTACCGCTTCTGGTAATGAGCTCTTTGCGTCTGATGAGGCCAAGTTAGTTTCCGTTTATTTAGCGAAAGAGGTAGATAAACTGGCTCAATCTTTATTGAAGAAAGAAGCATACATCAAGACACAAACGTTTGTTGCAGAGTTCGCCAAGCAGCATCCATTCGCTGATTTAAGCATGATTAGGACTCCGGCTTACCGTGGGTGGTTAGATGCAAACCAAATTAGCGAAGAGGAAGCCGTTAAAACGCTAGGCACGATGCCAGAAGCACTTGGGGATGTCTCTGATCGTCTAAGTCTGGTATCAGAACAGACACCAAAAATTATGACGTGGAAAGCGCAGTTGTTGGCCTTGAATAGCTCTGCCAGTATCGAAAAAGTCAATGCGGCGCTCAATAGTTTGCAAGTTACCGCTGATTCGATGAGGGATTTTATCGATAACAACCCAGAGTACATGCGTTATTTGGCAGAACAAATGGCGCTGGAGTTACAACCTTTGGTTGACGATATCGATCAAAGGACGGAGGCGCGTTTATCTCAGTTGGGTGAAGAACGCCAAGCTATAGAGCTGATGGTTGCCAGAGAACGTCAAGAAATCGCACAGATCATTACCCATGAGCGCGAGAAGTTTGCTCAAGATATGGATCGAGTGTCGCAAGAGGTTGTGAATCTCGCAATGACTAAGCTGATTGAACTTGTCAAAAGTACCATCATCTACTTTATTCTGTTCATTGCCGTTATATTCTTTGCACCGCTTGGCTTGGGCTATTGGTTTGGGAAGCGTGCAGCCGTAAAAACGCCAGTAAAACAAAGCTAACGATTTGCTTTGGAAATAAAAAAAGAGCGCTTTAAAGCGCTCTTTTTTAGTATTGAATTCGGAAGGGAGGTTCTTCCTATCTCTACGAAGTTAAGCGGTTTGCTGCTTCAATTCGCCTTCAGCTTCTTCAACTGCTTCTGCTGTTGGTTCGCACTTATCAACAAACCAACCCATGTAAGAAGTGAAGATCGTTACGATGATACATACAAAACTCAGCCACATGAACGGGGCATAAGACAGTGTAGCAACACCCAAAATGCTGGCCATGTAGATACCGTTGTCACTCCAAGGGACCATACCTGAGGTTAGCGTGCCGCCAAATTCTGCGTTACGAGACAAATTCTTACGTTTGTAGCCTAGACGGTCATAGTTCTTCGCACAGATTTTTGGGGTCAGAATAAGTGAAACGTACATCGCTGAACCAAATACGTTGCCCATAAAGGCCGTACCAATTGTGCTTGTTGCCAATGAACCTGCACTTTGAACGCGTTTTTCAAACAGCTTCGCGATAGTCTCTAGCACGCCTACTTTATCTAGTAGACCGCCAAAACCAAGGCCGAATACGATAACCGCTACCGACCCAAGCATTGAAGACATGCCGCCACGGTTAAGGATTGAGTCAATGAAATCTACGCCAGATGAGATTGCAAACGGAGCCCAAGCCGTGTTGAACGCGGTTAGGAAATCGACATCTTGGATCATCACTGCCCAAATAATACCTAGCAGAGAACCAAAACTGATCACTGGGAATGAAGGCATACGCATCGCTAGAAGTGACAATACGATGATCACAGGAACAAATGAGTAAGGGGTGATGTAGAACTGCTGTTCCATCGCTTTAATGACAGAGTCTACCTGGCTCATGTCAACTTGACCTGCGTAGTGGAAGCCAAATGCAGTAAACATAATGCCTGTAATAATGTAGCTAATGAGTGCTATCGGCAGCATGCCTTTAATATGTTCCATCACTTCAACGTTAGACATAGATGAAGCAAGGATTACTGAATCCGATAGAGGCGACATTTTGTCACCAAAGTAACAGCCTGAAAGTACGGCACCTGCAGTGATTGGCGCAGGAACACCAAGACCTTGACCGATGCCCATCATTGCAATACCTGCCGTGCCAGCCGCACCCCAAGATGTGCCAGTCGCTAGCGCAGTCAATGAACAGATGATCATGGTCGCGAGCAAAAAGATGGAAGGGTGGATTGCTTTAAGGCCGTAGTAAATAATGGTTGGAACAATACCACCAGAGATCCAAGTACCTACAAGCGCGCCAACGGCCAAAAGGATTAAAACGGCTCCAAGTCCATTGGAAATGCCATTTAGTGCTGCTTTTTCCAGATCTTTATACTGATGGCCAAGCTTTATGCCCAATATCATGACAATGAACCAACCGATGTATAGCGCTAGCTGAATCGGTAGGTCTAGCTTGGCTGTGAACGAAAATGCCAGCAGGAGAAATAAACCGAGCGAGATAAATACCTGTATCAAGCTTGGTAGGCGTGGTGTAACTTGCTTCATATGTGCCTCTGTCAATCTTGGAGCAATAGAGGAAGGCGCTCCTTGTTGTAATCGCGCATAACATACATTAACAAAAATTATATTTCGAACATTTGGTGTTTTATCTTGATGTTCGTCGGTAAAAACGTTTGCTTGTGAAATTAACTGTTAGTTTGTTTTAACTTTTTTGGTTTTAAATGTTGTGTAATGTGAAATTATTGTGCTTCATGTGTTATTTTCTCATTGAGTGGTAAGACCAATTAGGGGGCTAAAGTGCTTTCCCTACTTGAAAAATGGTTAAAACCGCAAACCAAACACTAAAAAATCTCGTGTAACCCGGTTTTTCAGAGGAAAAGGTTAAAAAATGCGCTTATTTACAAAATAGGGGTTGAGATTTTGCTGTGAAAAATTAACTATGGGGTAGGTTTTTTAATACATGGAGAGTTAATACGATGAGAGTTGGTTTAGTTGGTTGGCGCGGTATGGTTGGTTCAGTCCTTATGCAGCGTATGGTTGAAGAGAAAGACTTCGACCTAATCGAACCAGTATTCTACAGTACTTCTCAAGTTGGTATTCCTGCTCCTAACTTAGGAAAAGACGCAGGCTTACTGCAAGACGCGTATGATATTGAAAGCTTAAAACAGCTTGATGCGGTAATCACCTGTCAAGGTGGTAGCTACACAGAAAAAGTTTTCCCTGCACTTCGTCAGGCTGGTTGGAAAGGCTACTGGATTGATGCGGCCTCTACGCTACGTATGGCTGAAGATTCGATCATCACACTTGATCCAGTGAACTTAAAGCAAATCCAACAAGGCATCCACGGTGGCACGAACACATTTGTCGGTGGTAACTGTACGGTTAGTTTAATGCTAATGGGGCTAGGTGGTCTATTTGAGAAAGGCCTTGTTGAGTGGACAAGCGCAATGACTTACCAAGCCGCATCTGGCGCTGGTGCGCAAAATATGCGTGAATTGATCTCGCAAATGGGCGTTATCAATGACTCTGTTAGCTCTGAACTTGCAAACCCATCAAGCTCTATCCTAGATATTGATAAGAAAGTCGCGGATACAATGCGCAGCGGCTCTTTCCCTACTGATAAATTCGGTGTGCCACTAGCTGGTTCGTTGATCCCATGGATCGATGTGAAGCGCGATAATGGTCAGAGTAAAGAAGAGTGGAAAGCGGGCGCTGAGGCGAATAAAATTTTGGGTTCTCAAAGTTCACCTGTTCCAATTGACGGTACTTGTGTGCGTATTGGCGCGATGCGTTGTCACTCTCAAGCACTTACTATCAAGCTTAAACAAAATGTACCAATGGACGAAATCGAAGAAATCATCGCCACTCATAACGATTGGGTGAAAGTGATTCCTAACGACCGTGACATCACTGCTCAAGAGCTAACACCGGCAAAAGTTACGGGCACAATGTCTGTACCAGTGGGTCGTTTACGTAAGATGGCAATGGGTGATGATTTCCTAAATGCTTTCACTGTTGGTGACCAACTGCTTTGGGGTGCTGCGGAGCCATTGCGTCGTACTCTGCGAATTATTCTGTCTGAGAAAGCATAATCACATCAATCCTTTATTTGATGACAAAATAAAAGAGCTCCTTAGGGAGCTCTTTTTTCATGCGTCGTCTTCCGTTCGAACGACTCTTTTGTCTGGATCGGCCAGTTCACTACCACAATGTTTACAGTAAATTGCGTCAGAGTCGTGCCCTGCGTGGGAGCAGTTTGGGCATTTCACCAATACTTTGTGCGATTGCATCTCTTGGTGTAATTCGGCAGTGAAAATACCTGTAGGTACCGCCAAAATGGAATAACCCAGTAACATGGTGAGTGATGCAAGCCCTTTACCTAGGTCTGTTTGAGGGACCAAGTCACCATACCCAACCGTTGTGATGGTCACGATCGCCCAATAAATACTTTTAGGAATGCTAGTAAATCCGTTTTCAGGTCCTTCAATGATAAAAATCAACGAGCCGAAAATCGTTACCATAATGGCGACGGAACTAAAGAAGATAAAAATCTTTCTGCGCGCCATAAGCAGTGAACGTAAGAGGATATTGGACTCTTGGAGGTATCGGACTAACTTGAGTATGCGGAATATTCGCATCACTCGCAGCGCCCTGATCACACCCATAAACGAAGCGGATGGGAAGAAGAGTGCTAAATAGGTGGGCAAAATCGCAAGTAAATCGACGACACCATAAAAACTCTTTGCGTAGGCGGCAGGTTTAGGAGAGCAATAAAGCCTTAGAAGGTATTCAATCGTGAATAGGCCAGTAAATGTGTATTCAATAAACTTCAGCTCTTTTTCCCACTCGGCCCGAACGGAGGGTATCGAATCTAGCACCAGTACGATTAACGAACTGATGATCGCGATAATGAGAGCAATATCGAACGTTTTACCAGCTTTGGTATGAGTACCAAAAATGGTGACATATAGAGTATGTTTAAGAGAGTCAGTCGTCATGACAAAGCGATCCATTGTTGAATCGCTCTATCATACAATTTTATAGAAACTCAGGCTAATCCTGGAAATAAGTTGCGTAAGCCATTCGCAATGAACTCTATGCCAAGCGCGCCCAATATCAAACCCATGATACGAGTAATGACGTTGATTCCAGTTTGACCTAAAAATCGTACGATCAATGGGGCAGAGCGGAACAATAGCCATGAACAAAGGCAGAACAAACCAATCGTAATACTAATGCCCACGGTATCGAACATGCTTGGGTAGCGTGCACCATAAACAATAGTCGAACTGATTGCACCAGGCCCTGCCATTAAAGGCATTGCAAGAGGGACCACACCAATCTGTTCACGACTGACGTATTCCGTTTTCTCTTGTTTGTTCTGCTTATCTTCCCCCAGTTTACCGCTCATCATCGAGAATGCGATGCTAAGTAATAGCAACCCGCCAGCCACACGAAACGAATCCAGAGAAATACTGAACATGTCTAACAGTAACTGACCAGCAAAAAGCGAAATGATCAGGATGATCGCAACAGCCACATTTGCTGTTGTTGCCGTATTGCGCTTTTCGTCTGGAGTCATATGTCCGGTTAGTGACACAAACACAGGCATGATACCAACAGGGTTTACTGCGGCGACCAAACCGAGAAAAAACTGCAAGAAGATAGCAAGTTCAAAAGTTTGCATGTTGCGTACTCATCAAAGTTCACATTAGTGAAAAGGAGAAGGGGTAATTTGGGCGTAATGTAAGGCAAAAGTTAGGTTGTAAGAAATGAAAAAAACTAACGCATTCCCTGCCATTTAAGTGAGAAAAACTAATTCTTTAATAAACTGTATCTAATCTGGAAAGGAAATGTTACGTATAAAGTTGCTGATAAATTGCACTGTTTTACATAAACGTTAACATTCGCACATTTTTGATAAAAACCAAGGTGGTTTGTAGAGAGATGTATTCGGTTCGATATACTCTCAGTAGCACAAAGAATTGGGCCTACATGTAATTTTGTTGGTCAAAAATGAAACTTTTTTACAGGTTGTTGTAGTTTCTTTTATTTATTTGTCCATTTGCTTCTTTTTTACTCAATAAAAAATGAAAGTTAATTTATTTGTTTATCAGTGATTTATGTCATTTTGGTGTGATGAGGCACCACTTTGGTAGTATTTAGGTGGTGAGAACTGATCCAAGTCAATTTTTTTCACACTCTGAAATATTATACTCAGTCCTGAAAGCAATTTACTAAGACGTTTGTTTTCTAAGTGACTGATAAACAGTAAAAACGATAAGTAATAGCCTTAGTAAAAAGTTTTTAATATTTGTTAATTTTAGGAGATTCCCTATGCCTGTAACTAATATGGCTGAACTAGATGCAATGGTTGCTCGCGTTAAGAAAGCGCAAGAAGAGTTCGCTACTTACTCTCAAGAGCAAGTAGATAAAATCTTTCGTGCAGCATCGCTTGCAGCTAACCAGGCCCGTATCCCGCTAGCTCAACAAGCGGTAGAAGAATCTGGTATGGGTATTGTTGAAGATAAAGTAATCAAGAACCACTTCGCTTCTGAGTTTATCTACAATAAATACAAAGACGAACAAACGTGTGGCATCTTAGAAGAGGATGACAACCTAGGTACTATGACTATCGCTGAGCCTGTAGGCATCATCTGCGGTATCGTACCAACGACTAACCCAACTTCTACAGCGATCTTCAAATCTCTAATCTCTTTGAAGACTCGTAACGGTATCATCTTCTCACCACACCCACGTGCGAAAAACTCAACTAACGATGCAGCTAAACTCGTTCTAGATGCAGCAGTAGCAGCAGGCGCACCAAAAGACATCATCGGTTGGATCGACCAGCCTTCTGTTGAGCTTTCAAACGCTCTAATGAAACACGATGACATCGCGCTTATCCTTGCAACTGGTGGTCCAGGCATGGTTAAAGCCGCTTACTCTTCTGGTAAGCCAGCAATCGGTGTAGGTGCAGGTAACGTTCCTGTTGTTATCGATGAAACAGCAGACATCAAACGTGCTGTTGCTTCTATCCTTATGTCCAAGACTTTTGACAACGGTGTAGTATGTGCTTCTGAGCAGGCTGCAATCGTAGTTGATGAAGTATACGACGAAGTGAAAGAGCGTTTTGCTTCTCACAAAGCTTATGTCCTAAGCAAAGCAGAAGCTGATAAAGTTCGTAAAGTGCTTCTTATCGATGGTGCGCTAAACGCCAAAATCGTAGGTCAGCCAGCAGCAGCAATCGCTGAAATGGCAGGCGTTAAAGTTCCAGCAGACACTAAAGTTCTTGTTGGTGAAGGTCTGGGCAAAGTATCTCACGATGACGCATTCGCTCACGAGAAACTATCTCCAACTCTAGGTCTATTCCGTGCTGACAACTTCGAAGACGCGGTTGCTCAAGCGGTAACTATGGTTGAGATTGGTGGTATCGGCCACACATCTGGTCTTTACACTAACCAAGATACTAACGCTGACCGTATCCGTTACTTCGGTGACAAGATGAAGACAGCTCGTATCCTAATCAACATCCCGACTACTCACGGTGGTATCGGTGACTTGTACAACTTCAACGTTGCGCCATCTCTAACGCTAGGTTGTGGTTCTTGGGGTGGTAACTCTATCTCTGAGAACGTAGGTCCTAAACACCTAATCAACAAGAAAACTGTAGCGAAGCGAGCTGAAAACATGTTGTGGCACAAACTACCTAAGTCTATCTACTTCCGTCGTGGTAGCCTTCCAATCGCGCTGGGCGACCTAGAAGGTAAGAAACGTGCATTCCTAGTAACTGACCGTTTCCTATTCAACAACGGTTACGCAGATGACGTAGTAAGCCTACTGAAAGCTCAAGGCATGGAAGTTCAAACATTCTTCGATGTTGAAGCTGACCCAACACTGTCTGTAGTAGAAAAAGGTGCGGCTCAAATGGCTAGCTACCAACCTGACGTTATCCTAGCGCTAGGCGGTGGTTCACCAATGGATGCAGCGAAAATCATGTGGGTAATGTACGAGCACCCAGAAACTCACTTTGAAGAACTAGCAATGCGCTTTATGGACATCCGTAAACGTATCTACAAGTTCCCTAAAATGGGTAAAAAAGCTGAGCTTGTATGTATCACTACAACTTCAGGTACTGGTTCAGAAGTTACTCCATTCGCGGTTGTTACTGACGACAAGACTGGTGCTAAATACCCACTAGCTGACTACGAAATCACGCCAAACATGGCAATCGTTGATGCGAACCTAGTAATGAACATGCCTAAGTCTCTAACAGCATTTGGTGGTTACGATGCAGTAACTCACGCTCTAGAAGCTTACGTTTCTGTTCTTGCTAACGAATACTCAGATGGCCAAGCTCTTCAAGCACTTAAGATGCTAAAAGAGTACCTACCATCAAGCTATGCGAACGGTGCAAATGACCCAATCGCTCGTGAGAAAGTACACAACGCAGCTACTATCGCTGGTGTTGCATTTGCGAACGCATTCCTAGGTGTTTGTCACTCAATGGCTCACAAACTGGGTGCTGAGTTCCACTTGCCACATGGCCTAGCTAACGCACTACTTATCTCTAACGTGGTACGTTACAACGCGAACGACAATCCAACTAAACAAACTGCGTTCTCTCAATACGACCGTCCACAAGCACGTCGTCGTTACGCTGAAGTTGCTGACCACCTAGGCCTAAGCCAAGAAGGTGACCGTACTGCTCAGAAGATTGAACGTCTACTAGCATGGTTGGATGAACTAAAAGTTAACCTAGACATCCCAATGTCTATCCAAGCGGCAGGTGTTGCTGAATCAGATTTCGTAGCGAAACTGGATGAGCTAGCGGTAGAAGCGTTCGATGACCAATGTACTGGTGCGAACCCACGTTACCCTCTAATCAGCGAACTTAAAGATGTGTTGATGGCTTCTTACTACGGTAAAGCATTTGTTGAAGGCGAAACTTTCGAAGGTACAACTGTTATCAAGAAGAAAGCAGACCAAGAAGCAGCAAAAGCAGCACCTAAAGCAGCACCTAAAGCAAAGAAAGAAAAAGCTGACGCGTAATTAAAAAATCGAGTGAGCAAGGTTTTCGCTAGCACGGAACCTTAATCGGGAAAAGGTTAAAGCCCCAGTCAAATGACTGGGGCTTTTTTTATTTTGGTGCAGGAGTTACATCTGGCTTGGGAAAACAGAGTTGCTGTGTATGCTTACACTTCGGTCGCAACTACTCGGCCACTGAAGTATTCATTCGCGACGATGTATGCTGTGTTGCGGACTAGTTCGTCTTGGATCTCAGCCCAGTGCCTCTCGTTTAGCTCTTCTTTTGTATGATTTACCGAGGGAATAACGCCGCCCACTCGAATGTTGAATGGTGTGAGTTCTTTTGCCCAGCTGTGAGTAAAACCTGACACCAACGCCGCCATGCTTTCAACGCCCGTAAAGTCTTCATGGTTGTCATGAGAAATGACGTTAACAATGACGCCTTTCTTGTTTCTGGCTCGAAAGCGCTCTGCTCCTACTTGGCCGTAGGTATAAAGGAAGCGTGCCGCAGACGACAAGTGATCAATGTAAGTACTCATTGGTTCTGGCGCCATTAAGCCAGGCATAGGGGAGCTGGTCCAGCAATTAACAATCACATCTGGTGTCGCACGTAGCTGTGATTCTATCTGATCAAACAATAAGTTAATGGACGTTGTGTTATCACTACACACATTCATCGCATACACTTTGTCAGTGAAAGCGCTGATTTGCTCATAGCTCGCTCTCAAAGCGCTAGAATTTTGGTCACAAAGAATCAACGTTGCTCCAAGGTGAGCAAAGTGATTTGCACAGGTTCTTCCTATAACCGAACCTGCAGACGTGACGAGAATAATTGATTCTTTGATATCCATAGCACCTTCACTGTATCCATATGTGAAAAACAATACACCAGTGGTTTGTGCTAATAGCATGGTTGAAATTCGTTGGGTTCAGTGTGAAAGGCTTCAAACTAACGCTTTCGAGTGAGGACTATTGTGCGGTAATTTGTAAGACGTCACATTTCTGACGTGTAGGTATTGCAAGCTATTGGATAAAAAGCGGATCTCTATGCTTTAGCTTGAATTTGATGCTGACGTTGAGCCGTCACTAGCTGATTATATAGCCCAGCATCTGGGATCAGTTGTTTGTTGCGTTCGCCCAATCTGCGTCGCTCATGACCAGATAGGTTGTGATAAACCTCCTCTGGTAGGTTGAATGTGTCTTCAGGTAGGTAAGTCAGCGCATCTGGTTTTAGGTAATGGCTCAGCTTTGCGGAAGGCAATCCTGCATCGTGAAACTGTTTCGCTTGTTCAGCTGCGAGTTCATAGCTGCTGCTATCAGAACGAAGAGCTTGAGGTTGCGATAAACCCAATTGTTGGCGAAGAATACTGTCACTGGTGATGACTTCCTGGACCTCTTCAACTGGGACCACATCGCGAACATCATTAGAGAACATAGACAGAATCAGCGAGAAATCCGCACGACGACCTTCGTGTACGGCATGGTTAATACCATTACCGAACTGAAGTTCGTTGATAATTGCAGCTTTGTCTAACGTATGAATTTGCATGATGTTCCTCGCTCGATGCTCTTTTAACGGCGTGGATAAGAAAAACTTTAGTAAAAGAGGGAATTACTTAAAGGTGCTAGGGAAGGCGAAACAAAAAAGCCCGCTAAATAGCGAGCTTTTGAATAAGACTAAATTGAACTTAGGGGGAAGTATATTACTTCGCTAGGTTCTCAGCTACGAAGTCCCAGTTTACTAGAGCCCAGAAGCCGTTCATGTAATCAGGACGTACGTTGCGGTAATCGATGTAGTACGCGTGTTCCCATAGGTCAACAGTTAGAAGTGGTGTTGTACCTTCTTCTGTTAGAGGAGTAGCAGCGTTAGAAGTGTTAACGATCTCTAGAGAGCCGTCAGCTTTCTTAACCAGCCAAGTCCATGAAGAACCGAAGTTGTTGATTGCTGAATCAGTAAACTTCGCTTTGAATTCTTCAAAAGAACCGAATGCTGCGTTGATAGCGTCTGCAACTGCGCCAGTTGGCTCGCCGCCCGCATTTGGAGCAAGACAGTGCCAGTAGAACGTGTGGTTCCAGATTTGCGCTGCGTTGTTGAATACGCCACCAGTAGAAGTCTTGATGATCTCTTCTAGAGTTTTGCCTTCGAACTCAGTACCAGGGATAAGACCGTTAAGCTTAACAACGTAAGTGTTGTGGTGCTTACCGTGGTGGTAGTCTAGAGTCTCTGCTGAGATGTGTGGTTCTAGTGCGTCTTTCGCGTAAGGAAGAGCTGGTAGTTCAAATGCCATTACTCGATTCTCCATTGATTTGAAAGGATGACCTTTCGATTGCTTCCAGTGTTTTTTTATAGCTATGTCGCCTTTAAGGCTGACTTGCTAAGTATTTTAGCAAGTTTTTACTTTATTAAAACCCCGATATGAAAATATTTTAAGAGGTTAGCAGTGGTGAAGTGCTGCATTGCTCGCCAATGAGCAACCTAAAATTAAGCCTTATTAATTATGTGGTTTTTATTCTGTCGTTATTGAGTAGAATGTGGCAAATAAATAAAGTTCAAACCCATGAATGAGGAAGCGATGGAAACTATCGACAAAATCAAACAGCAGATCTCTGAAAACTCAATCCTGCTGTACATGAAAGGATCACCGAAACTACCTAGCTGTGGTTTCTCTTCTCAAGCGTCACAGGCACTAATGGCATGTGGTGAGAAGTTCGCTTACGTAGACATTCTGCAAAACCCAGATATCCGTGCTGAGTTACCAAAGTACGCGCAATGGCCAACTTTCCCTCAACTATGGGTTGAAGGTGAGCTTATCGGCGGTTGTGACATTATTCTAGAAATGTTCCAAAAAGGTGAACTGCAGCCTCTAATCAAAGAAGCAGCAGCGCGCGCTGAAGATCAAGCTGAGTAATTCGTAAATACTCACATTTAGCGATAGAATACGAAGGAGCCGTACTGGCTCCTTTTTCTTTTTAGGTTAGTGGAATGAACATAAAGCTTTACTACGTGCATGACCCAATGTGCAGTTGGTGTTGGGGTTACAAACCAACGCTGGATAAACTAAAACAGCAACTGCCAGGTGTGATTCAGTTTGAGTATGTGGTTGGTGGTCTTGCGCCAGATACTAATTTACCGATGCCGCCCGAGATGCAACAAAAACTCGAAGGTATTTGGAAGCAGATTGAGCGCCAGTTAGGCACTAAGTTTAACTACGATTTCTGGAAGCTTTGTACGCCAGTTAGAAGCACTTACCAATCTTGTCGTGCGGTTATTGCAGCGGGCTTTCAAGACTCTTATGAGCAGATGCTAGAAGCGATTCAGCATGCGTATTACTTACGTGCGATGCCTCCTCATGAAGAAGCCACTCACTTGCAACTAGCGAGAGAAATTGGCTTGAATGTTCAGCAATTCAAGAATGACATGGATGGCTCTTTCTTAGAAGGTGTGTTCGAAGATCAATTGAGCCTTGCAAAGAGCCTAGGTGTGAGCTCTTACCCTAGCTTGGTTCTTAAAATTAACGACGCTTATTTTCCGATTGCCATCGATTACCTGTCGACAGAACCAACCTTGAAGCTGATTCGTGAGCGTATTATTGACAATATGCCAGCGCAATAACCACAGTTATGAATAACAAAAAGCCGCTCATTGAGCGGCTTTTTCGTAACTAATGTATATCCATCCAAACAATAGTATTAAAGCACCATTGCTGCAATCCAACCAAAGATGATTAGAGGGATATTATAATGGATAAAGGTTGGAACGACTGTTTCCCAAATGTGCTCATGTTGACCGTCGGCATTTAGACCAGATGTAGGGCCTAATGTAGAGTCAGAAGCTGGAGAGCCTGCATCACCTAACGCCGCTGCAGTACCTACCAGTGCAATCGTTGCCATCGGCGAGAAACCGAATGCTAGCGCAAGAGGAACATAGATAGTTGCAAGGATTGGAATCGTAGAGAACGATGAACCAATGCCCATTGTTACTAATAGACCAACGATCAGCATCAGTAGTGCAGCTAGAGGCTTATTGTCACCGATGCTGGTTGATAGCGATTGTACTAGTGTTTCAACACCGCCAGTTTGCTTCATTACTGCTGCAAAACCTGCCGCTGCGATCATGATGAAGCCAATCATTGCCATCATGTGTACACCTTTAGTGAACACGTCGTGCGTCTCTTTCCATGCGATAACGCCGCCGAAAGTGAACACCATAAAGCCAGCTAGAGCACCGATAATCATTGAACCCGTGTAAAGCTGAACACCCAATGCAGCGACAATACCAAGTGCCGCAACTAAGATGTGCTTTTTATTGATGACATGATCGGTTTCGTCAACGACAGTCAACTCAGTTTCTTTGTAGACACGCGGTTTACGATAGCTAACAAAGATAGCCAGTAATAGACCAAACAGCATGCCTGCACCTGGCAGTAACATGGCGGTTGGGACTTGGCCTGCAACCACGTTTTCCAAACCGTTGTCATGTAGGTTCTTTAATAGAATGTTGTTTAAGAAAATACCGCCGAAACCAACAGGTAAGATCATGTAAGGTGTGATCAAACCGAAGGTAAGAACACACGCGACCAAACGTCGATCGAGCTTAAGTTTCGCAAATACGCCCAAAAGAGGTGGAATCAAAATTGGAATAAAGGCGATATGGACCGGAATTACGTTTTGAGATGACATAGTGACAAGAACGAGCGCGACTAACACCGCGTACTTTAACCCGGTAGTTGACGCCGAGTTTTCTTTACCATTTAAGCGCTTGATAACACTTTTGGCCAGTAGATCCGTGATGCCTGATTTCGAGATGGCAACAGCGAAAGTACCTAACATGGCGTAGCTTAGCGCGATAGTTGCACCGCCACCTAGACCACTTTCAAATGCGGCAACCGTATCCCCAAGGCTCATGCCTGCGACTAGGCCGCCTACGATGGCACTAAACGTGAGGGCAACCACCACGTTTACGCGCATCAATGCTAACACGAGCATGACGCACACTGATATAACGACAGGATTCATACTTTTCCTAATATGTTGTGTTTACTTATTATTCTTCGTCGACAAGCGGCCAACCGCCGAGGGCCTTCCATTTGTTGACAATACCGCAGAATAATTCTGCTGTTTTTTGTGTATCGTAAAGCGCAGAGTGTGCTTCACGGTTATCAAATTCCATCCCGGCTGTTCTGCATGCTTTAGCGAGAACTGTTTGGCCATAAGCAAGGCCACTTAATGTAGCCGTATCAAAAGTAGCAAAGGGATGAAAAGGGACTCTTTTTAGTTTACAGCGTTCATTTGCTGCGTTTACAAAACCCAAGTCGAATGCTGCGTTATGAGCAACCATAATTGCACGTGAGCAATCTGCGGCTTTTTGTTCTTTGCGAATAAGCTTATAAATTTCCTTTAGCGCCTCTTGCTCAGAAACAGCACCTCGAAGAGGGCTGAAAGGGTCACGAATACCATTGAATTCAAGCGCTTCTTTTTCTAAGTTAGCGCCTTCAAATGGTTCCACATGAAAATGAATGGTGGAGGCCGGATGCAACACGCCATGTTCGTCCATTTTCAACGTAACGGCACAGATTTCTAAAAGTGCATCAGTTTGAGCATTGAAACCAGCGGTCTCAACGTCTACTACCACAGGGAAATAACCACGAAAGCGTTTTTTCAAGGTTAGAGCTTCATTTTCTAGTGTCATGTTGGCTTATTTTTGTGTGACGAAGGCTGCATTATTGCAGATTATACCGATGAGAAAAACCGCAATTTAAGAGAAAACCGGAATTCTATTTTGCATCCAATCAATAAGTTTGTATTGCATATTATGTAGACGTTTATTCGCCATACTTTGCATCATGTAAACCGATAAAACATGAGGAAGTAAAACGCTAAGTGGCGGTTAAGGTGATTGGAACACGGTGGCTCACATTAATGGCAGTGTGACAGATAACCCTATATTGGCGAGATTTTTGCATGCTGGTTGAAGTGGTTTTATTGATGCAAATTGACGGCAACAGACTGCCGTTTAAGAGACAGTATTAGATGAAGAAATGGCTAATTACCAGTGGTGTTGTATTTTCGTTGTTTAGCACAAGCAGCTTCGCTTTGATGGGCAAACGTTATGCTGCAACTCCACAGCAATCTCAATGGGAAATGGTGGTCAATACACCATTAGAATGTCAGCTTGTACACCCCATTCCAAGCTTTGGAGATGCGGTATTTTCATCTCGTGCGAATAAAAAAATCAATTTAGACTTTGAGTTAAAAATGCGTCGCCCGATGGGAGAAACACGTAACGTCAGTCTCATTTCTATGCCGCCACCTTGGCGACCAGGTGAACACGCCGATCGAATTACAAACCTAAAGTTTTTTAAACAGTTTGATGGTTATGTCGGAGGGCAAACAGCATGGGGCATTTTGTCTGAGCTGGAAAAAGGCCGTTATCCGACTTTTAGTTACCAAGATTGGCAGAGCCGAGATCAGAGAATTGAAGTCGCATTGTCATCAGTACTGTTTCAAAACAAGTACAACGCGTTTAGCGACTGTATTTCCAACTTATTGAAATACAGTTTCGAGGACATTGCTTTTACGATTTTGCACTACGAAAGACAAGGTGATCAGTTAACCAAGGCTTCTAAAAAGCGTTTATCACAAATTGCAGATTATATCCGACATAATCAAGATATCGATCTCGTGCTGGTGGCGACGTACACAGATTCAACCGATGGTAAAAGTGCGAGTCAAAGTTTATCAGAGCGACGTGCAGAGTCACTTCGTGATTATTTTCAGTCTCTAGGGCTACCGGAAGATCGAATTCAAGTGCAAGGGTACGGCAAGCGTCGTCCTATTGCAGATAACGGTTCGCCAATAGGAAAAGACAAAAACCGCCGAGTCGTGATATCTCTAGGGCGAACCCAAGTGTGATGCTTATAAAAACGCCGAAGCTGAAAGCTTCGGCGTTTTTGATTTACTGACGTTGTTAATAATATTTTAGTGGTATTTTGCCAAGCACCTTTCGGTGATTCCTACTGTATAATTTGAATGTTAGTTTAAGCGGAATTTGGCAATGACTTCGCAATTGGTTGCGGTATCTATTTTTTCAACCTGTTTGGCAATAGCCGGATTAGGGTGACGCTTCATAAAGTCTATCAACGCCTTAGTACAGCATCCTATCGAGTCGATAAAGCTTGCACACTCTTTATTTGGGCATTGTGGGATAAGTGTTAAGACTTTCTCAGAGGCCAGTTGAAGGTATTTGAGTTCATAGTCAGTATCTCCAGCCCAACGCCAGAACTGAGCTAAGTTATGACAAGAAATCACAGAAATTAATAATCGCTCGTCCGCCTCAATTTCCACACATTCGCTGATATCTTCACTCAGGCTTAGGGCTTGCTGGTAATGAAGAATGCTGCGAACAGGGTCATCTAGTTGAAGTGCCGTATCGGCTAGAAGTGTGTGTTTTTCCCATTCACTGATCATTATCGTAATCCCGCATATCGAAGTTGCGGACAAATCTAAACGATAACTATTATCAAGTAAAGAGTTTTGTTTATAAAAGGACAGGCAGATCGCAGACCTGCCTGTAATCGGAGTTCAACTTGCAGTACAAGTGATTATTAGAAGTGCCGCTTAGCCTTCAAGACCTGCTGAAGCTTGCTTGTTTTGAATAAGCTCAATCATATAACCATCTGGGTCTTTTACGAATGCAATGTGCGTGCTTCCGCCTTTTACTGGACCTGGCTCACGCGTCACATTACCGCCCGCCGCTTTGATAGCGTCGCAAGTTGTGTAGATATCATCAACACCAATGGCGATATGACCAAAAGCAGTACCTAGGTCATACTCAGTTTTACCCCAGTTGTAAGTCAGTTCGATCACTGCACCTTGGGATTCGTCACCATAACCAAGAAACGCTAGCGTGTATTCGTACTCTTTATTTTCGTTAGTACGAAGCAGCTGCATGCCCATAACTTCAGTGTAAAACTTGATGGATTTGTCTAGATCACCTACGCGAAGCATAGTGTGGAGAATTCGACCGTTTGACATTTTTTGCTCCTAGCTTTGATTTACAAATAGCGTTAGCTATCTGGGTATACTTTCTCTTTATATTCGCACAAATCTTCGATAATGCAGCTACCGCAGCGAGGCTTTCTTGCTACGCACGTATAACGACCATGAAGAATGAGCCAGTGGTGCACATCGAGTTTGAACTCTTTTGGCACAACTTTTAATAGCTTCTGCTCGACATCATCAACCGTTTTTCCCATCGCAAATTTAGTGCGATTCGACACGCGATAAATGTGCGTATCGACGGCAATAGTTGGCCAACCAAAAGCGGTGTTGAGCACGACGTTTGCGGTCTTGCGACCTACGCCTGGCAGCGCTTCTAACGCTGCACGATCTTCAGGAACTTCACCATTGTGTTTTTCCAACAAGATCTTACAAGTCTTGATTGTGTTTTCTGCCTTTGAGTTAAACAAACCGATTGTCTTTATGTATTCTTTTAAGCCATCGACTCCCAAATCAAGAATGCTTTGAGGTGTATTCGCTACAGGGAAAAGCTTGTCGGTGGCTTTATTGACGCTTACATCGGTTGCTTGAGCTGATAGTAATACAGCGATTAGCAGCTCAAAAGGGGAGCTCCAGTTAAGCTCAGTTTGAGGATTCGGATTGTTTTCTCGTAATCGCTCAAGAATTTCGATTCTTTTTATTTTGTTCATTGCTGACTTCCAATACCGTCTCTGCGGTTTATGAAAAAGGCTCCTATGACAGAGCCTTATCTTGTTATGCGTTAGTGACGCGAGCACGTTCTATGGTTGGTTTTTCTTCTTTTGGTTGACGTGCCTGAATTGAATTATCTATGACATTTTTGAGCGCTATCAACAGCCCAACACCGATAAATGCACCAGGTGGGAGAAGCGCTAACAGGAAGCTATTGTCAAATTGGAAAACTTGAATCCGTAGAGCTGAAGCCCAGTCTCCTAGGAGAAGGTCTGCTCCGTCGAATAGTGTGCCATTACCAATTAATTCGCGCATGGCACCTAAAACAACCAAGACGCTCGTCATACCAAGGCCCATCCACAAACCATCTAGCGCAGCGGGTGCAACATCATTTTTTGACGCGTAAGCTTCTGCTCGGCCAATAATAATGCAGTTCGTTACAATCAGAGGAATAAAGATACCTAGAGACAGGTACAAACCGTACGCATAGGCATTCATTAACAACTGAACGCAGGTAACGAGTGAGGCAATGATCATAACGAATACAGGTATACGGATCTCTTTTGGCACATAGTTACGGATAAGAGAAACTGTTACGTTGGATCCAACTAGCACGAGTAAGGTTGCAATACCAAGACCTAATGCATTGGTTATCGTGGAAGAAACCGCTAGCAGTGGACATAAGCCCAGCAGTTGTACGAGAGCGGGGTTATTACTCCACATACCGTTTTTCATCAGTAATTTATTCTCATTCATTACTGCTCTCCTTCACAGCCTAACGGCTGGCTAAGAATGTCTTCACGAGATTGGTTTACGTAGTTAACGGTATTTCGCACCACTTTTACGACGGCTCTTGGCGTGATCGTTGCACCAGTAAATTGATCGAAATCGCCGCCATCTTTACGAACTTTCCACGAATTCCAATTGTTTTCCGTGACTTGTTTTCCTGTAAAGCTCAGGATCCAGTCTGTGACACGAAGATCGATTTTATCGCCCAGACCAGGGGTTTCTTGGTGGTTTAGGACGCGTGTCCCCAAAATATTGCCCTGATTATCAATCCCAGTAATTACTTTTATCTCACCATTGTAGCCATCTGGCGCGATAGATTCTATTGCGATTGCTGTTGGTTCACCATTCTTCGTGGCGAGGTAGGCTGGCATCGCACGTAATGTCCCCAGATCTGGAGACGTGACCATTGTACAAGCTTGCGTGAGTGCGTTGTCATGCATATTTTCTGGAATGACTTGATTCAAAACAGAAAGTAATTGTTTTTGCTCTTGTACCTTGATTTGGTCTTTTGTTAGGTACTGAGTAAGGGCGACTAATCCGGTTGTTGCACATGCAAAGATCGCGAGTGTCAGACCATTTTTTCTAATAGCGGTTAACATGTTTACCTCAGTGACCGTAAGTTCTAGGTTTGGTGTAGTAATCGATCAGTGGCACACACATATTTGCAAGCAACACTGCAAATGCAACACCATCTGGGAAACCGCCCCAACTGCGAATGATAAAAACCAAAGCACCAATAAGCGCACCGAAGATTAAACGTCCTTTGACGGTGGTAGACGCCGAAACGGGATCGGTTGCAATAAAGAATGCGCCAAGCATGGTTGCACCAGATAACAAGTGTAAAACTGGCGACGCAGTTTCCCCTGGCGTCAGCAACGTGAACACTAGGCTAAACAGAGTCAGACTCGCAAGGAAACCTGCTGGAATATACCATTGGATGATACGCTTTTTGATCATGACTATGCCGCCAAGAAGGTAAGCAAGGTTTACCCATTGCCAACCAATACCACCTAAGCCATCAAATATTGGCTGCGACATTACTTCGCTTGGAGTGGCACCTGTAAGAATGCCAGTCTTAAATGCATCAAGTGGTGTCGCCATTGTCACGCCGTCAACACCTGAGCGAACTTGCTGAAGTGATAAGCCGTCGTAATCATAGCCCGTAAAAATTAAAGAGAGTGTATCTGCAAAATTTACATGATCAGGTATGAGTGATGTCGGTGCACTCCAACTCGTCATTTGTACTGGGAAAGAGATCAACAAGACCACATAAGCGACCATTGCAGGGTTGAATAAGTTTTGTCCAAGGCCACCATAGAGGTGTTTAGCAATTACTATCGCAAAAATAAGCCCGATCACCATAATCCACCACGGAGACCATGGTGGTATAGCAACGGCTAATAACCAAGCGGTAACTATTGCACTGTTATCACGTAGCGCTCTCATTGGTGAGCGTTTACGACAGATCATGACTAAGGCTTCAAGGGATACAGCGACTGCAATGGCAAAAATCAGCTGAATAAGCGTACCCCAGCCAAAGAAGTAGGTTTGAGCTACTAAACCTGGAAGTGCGCAAAGTGCCACCCATTTCATTAAGTCTGGCGTACTACGACGACTGTGGGTATGCGGTGAACTGGCAATAAAAAACGACACTACTCGTTCTCCTCAGTATTATTTTTATTAGCTTCTTGTTGCGCTTTGCGTGCCTTCGCGCGCGCAATTGCTGCGGCAACCGCGGCTTTCTTCGGATCCACTTCTGGTTCTTCGGAGGTTGCTTCTTCAACAGGCTCTGTTTGCGTTTCTTGCTTCGCTTTGCGCGCTTTGGCTCGAGCGATGGCAGCAGCCACGGCGGCTTTTTTCGGATCGTCGGTTTGCTCGGCAGGTGCTTCAGCTTCTTCCGCTTCAGTTGAGTCTGCTTGTTTTGCTTTACGAGCCTTCGCGCGCGCAATTGCTGCGGCAACCGCGGCTTTCTTCGGATCCACTTCTGGTTCTTCGGAAGTTGCTTCTTCAACAGGCTCTGTTTGCGTTTCTTGCTTCGCTTTACGCGCTTTGGCACGTGCAATGGCAGCTGCCACGGCGGCTTTTTTCGGATCTTCGGTTTGCTCGGCAGGTGCTTCAGCTTCTTCCGCTTCAGCTGAGTCTGCTTGCTTCGCTTTTCGCGCTTTGGCT
>NZ_JAWOUS010000004.1:0-136568 GCF_033339495.1 Vibrio sp. 2134-1 | reverse complement strand
CGAGCAATTGCAGCGGCAACTGCGGCTTTTTTCGGATCGTCGGTTTGCTCGGCAGGTGCGTCAGCTTCTTCCGCTTCGGTTGAGTCTGCTTGCTTCGCTTTGCGCGCTTTGGCTCGAGCAATTGCAGCGGCAACTGCGGCTTTTTTCGGATCGTCGGTTTGCTCGGCAGGTGCGTCAGCTTCTTCCGCTTCAGTTGAGTCTGCTTGCTTCGCTTTTCGTGCTTTGGCACGTGCAATCGCAGCAGCCACGGCGGCTTTTTTCGGATCGTCTGTTTGCTCAGTAGGTGCTTCAGCTTCTTCCGCTTCAGTTGAGTCTGCTTGCTTCGCTTTACGTGCTTTGGCACGTGCAATGGCAGCAGCAACCGCGGCTTTCTTCGGATCGCTGTCTTGCTGTGCAGACGTTTCCGATTCTACAGATTCAGTTGAATCTTCTTGTTGTGCTTTTTTCGCTTTAGCTCGGGCGATGGCGGCCGCAACTGCCGATTTTTTATCATCAGCGTTATTGTCTGGCGTTTCGCCTTGTTCTTTTTGCGCTTTACGTTCGCGAGCAAGACGTTTGCGTTCTTCGCGCAGTTTTGCCATTTCTGAGTTATCAGGTTCACTAGAGCCTGCTTTAGCTGCTGCAGCTTGTTTCGCCTTCGCTTTGGCAATGGCTGCCGCTACGGCGGGTTTTACTGCTGGCTCTGCTTTTTCTGTGGTTTCTGTCTTTTGAGCTTTCACTCGTGCGATCGCTGCTGCTATCGCATCATCGCTACCAGAAGACTTCATCTCTTTTCGGCGTTGATCGGCAGCTTTCTTGAAGCGATTTTCACGTTCTGCTTTTTCGCGTTCCATACGCGCTTTTTTCTCTTCAAAACGCAGTTTTGCTCGCTCTGCAGCTTCCGCTTCTTGTGTTCTAGTTCGAATTTCTGCTTTCGCTTGGCGGTAGTACTGTACGAGCGGAATTTCACTTGGACATACAAACGCACAAGCGCCGCACTCGATACAATCCTTTAAGTTTAATTCATCGAGTTTGTCATATTCTTCAGCTTTCGCATGCCATTGCAGTTGTTGAGGCAGCAGCGAAGCAGGGCACGCTTCGGCACATTGGCTACAGCGAATACATTCCATCTCATACTGGTGCGGAGAGATCTCACGACGAGTCGGAGCAAGGATACAGTTTGCTGTCTTGGTAATCGGCACTTGGGAGTGAGGAAGGGTAAAGCCCATCATTGGCCCACCCATAATTAAACGCTGTAACTTCTTATCTGCTTTATAGCCAAACTCATCCAACAGTGCTTGTACTGGTGTCCCTAACAATGCCCAAACGTTGCGTGGTTGTTTGAAGGTTTTACCAGTGAGAGTCACGATGCGCTTTATCATCGGCTCACCGTCGATGACTGCGCGTTTTATAGCGTAAAGAGAACCAACATTCTGAACCAAAATACCAATATCGGCTGGAATCGCGCCACTTGGTACTTCTTTATTGGTTAAAATTTTGATCAGCTGTTTTTCACCGCCAGAAGGGTATTTAGTTGGGATAACGCGAATAACGATATCTTTGTTTATAGCCGCAGCTTCTAGCGCTTTGATTGCTTCTGGTTTGTTGTCTTCAATGCCAATAATCGTGAGCTTTGGTGTCAGGATATGTTCGACAATTTCGATACCTTGAATAAGCTCTTCGGCATGTTCTTGCATGAGCTTGTCATCAGACGTGATGTATGGCTCGCACTCTGCTGCATTAACGATAAGAATCTCGGTACGAGCAAAACCTGATTGGATTTTTTTTGCAGTAGGGAAGCCTGCGCCACCCATACCAGAAATACCAGCGAGACGAATAATATCAATCAGTGCGTCAGGGGTTTCTTGTTGGTAATCTGCGACGGGGTTTCTTTCACACCATGCATCTTTCCCATCAGGCGTGATGACTGCGCACAACTCACTTAACCCAGAAGGGTGCGCGACAGTTCGTGGCTCAATCGCGGTGAGCGTACCTGATGTTGGAGCATGCACTGGAACCGTAAAGCCGGTCTCCGATTGCGTTAATGGCTGACCTTTTAATAAGTAGTCACCTTCGGCAACCAGTAGGTTACCCGCTTTACCAATGTGCTGTTTTAGCGGCAATACAATTTCTGACGGGATAGCCGCATGAGCGAGTTCAGTTTTGTTGGACTGCTTTTTATTTTCTGCCGGATGCACACCACCTGGGAAATCCCAAAGCGCGCCTGTACGAATTTGTTCAATCAAAGACAACATGTGAAACCTTACTTAATTGAATCTTTCACGTTCGCTGCATTGTCGGCAGCATCCGTAATGTTAAGTACCGGAATGGAGTGAAGTTGCCACTTCCAGCTTTCTGTGGTCGTTGCCACAGGAATCATTTCAATACAATCAGTCGGACATGGGGCAACACACAAGTCACAGCCCGTACATTCGTCTTTGATTACGGTATGGACCGCCTTTGTTCCGCCTACAATTGCATCCACCGGACACGCCTGAATACACTTAGTGCAGCCAATACACATGTCTTCATGAATAAACGCAACGGTTGGGATTTTGCTGTCGAGATCGTGCGCAGATTCTTCTGGCTCAACACCCATTAAGTCGGCGAGCTTTTCGATTGTTGCCTGACCACCAGGTGGACATTTGTTGATGTGGTCGCCATTTGCAATTGCTTCAGCATAAGGGCGGCAACCAGGGTAGCCACATTGACCGCATTGAGTTTGCGGTAAAATGGCGTCGATTTGATCCACAATAGGGTCCGCTTCAACTTTAAAGCGAATAGAAGCAAAACCAAGTATCGCGCCGAAAATCGCAGCCAGAACCGCTAACGCGATAATCGCAATTAAAATCGTACTCATCGCTTACTTCACCAAACCTGTAAAGCCCATAAAGGCGAGTGACATTAAACCTGCTGTAATCATTGCTATTGATGCACCTTTAAAAGGTACAGGAACGTCGGCGGCGGCTATGCGCTCTCGCATGGATGCGAAAAGTATCAACACCAATGAGAAACCAACAGCGGCGCCGAAGCCGTAGATGATCGATTCAATAAAGTTATGGTTTTCATTAATGTTAAGAAGTGCCACGCCCAATACTGCGCAGTTTGTTGTGATCAGCGGTAAGAAAATGCCAAGCAAGCGATAAAGCGTCGGGCTGGTTTTGTGCACAACCATTTCGGTGAACTGCACCACAACGGCTATCACCAAAATAAAACTCATGGTTCGAAGGTACTCAATACCCAGTGGACGAAGGATGTAGCTTTCCACTAAATACGCACACACTGACGCGAGCGTTAGCACAAAAGTTGTCGCTAAGCCCATACCTATTGCTGTTTCCAGTTTTTTGGACACACCCATAAAAGGACATAGGCCTAAAAACTTCACCAGTACAAAGTTGTTCACCAGCACAGTGCCGACCAACAACAAAACATATTCGGTCATAGTTATTACGTTCTTAAAATCCGATCTTGATATTATCGTGTTTTGTGACACCAATAACAACCAGTGAACGATGTGGTTTTACATACACGATGGAAAAATAGTCGTCTATTTGATCTATTTTGATGAATCAATAAGAAATTGAATCGTTTGCTGAATGTATTGTTAGCGAGAGGATACTACCTATTAATTTTCATCTAATGTGTGATTTTAAAAAAAGCCCGCCTCTCCCAGGTAGAAAAGAGAGGCGGGCAATGCATATTTACAAGCTAATTATTTAAACTTTCTGAGTGCTTGATGGACTGTGTTTATATCTTACTCGTGAAGGTACGAGTGATGACGTCTTGCTGTTGCTCTGTCGTTAGAGAGTTAAAACGTACCGCATAACCAGACACTCGAATCGTCAACTGAGGGTATTTCTCTGGATGTTCAACCGCATCCAATAACATCTCTCGGTCTAGAACGTTGACGTTAAGGTGTTGACCACCTTCAATCGCGATGCCCTCGTTGCTTGCTTCGTGATGGAAGTAACCATCCATTAGCGCAGCTAGGTTCTTCTTCTGACTCAAGTCATCTTTACCCAATGCGTTAGGCACAATTGAGAAAGTGTAAGAAATACCATCTTTCGCGTAAGCGAACGGTAATTTAGAAACCGATGCCAGAGACGCAACCGCCCCTTTTTCATCACGACCGTGCATTGGGTTTGCACCCGGTCCAAAAGGCATACCTGCGCGACGGCCATCTGGTGTATTACCCGTTTTTTTACCGTAAACCACGTTAGATGTGATTGTTAAAATCGATTGAGTTGGCACTGCTTCGCGGTAGGTGTGCATCTTCTGAATTTTCTTCATGAAGCGCTCAACCAGATCACAAGCGATGTCATCAACACGGGCATCATTGTTACCAAATTTTGGATAATCACCTTCGATTTCAAAATCAACGGCGATGCCATCTTCATCACGAACAGGTTTCACGGTCGCGTATTTAATTGCTGCCAAAGAGTCTGCGACAACAGACAGACCTGCAATACCACACGCCATCGTGCGGTGCACGTCGCGATCCATCAGTGCCATCAGTGACGCTTCGTAGCTGTAACGGTCATGTGAGTAATGGATGATGTTCAACGCTGTGACGTATTGCGTTGCTAGCCACTCCAACATATTGTCGAAACGAGGCATCAAAGCGTCAAAGTCGAGAATTTCATCTTGAACTTTGTCCACTACCGGACCCACTTGCGCTTTCGATTTTTCATCGATACCACCATTGATGGTGTAAAGCAGCGCTTTTGCAAGGTTGGCACGTGCACCAAAGAATTGCATGTGCTGACCAACAACCTGCGGGCTCACACAACAGGCAATCGCGTAGTCGTCATTGTCGAAATCAGGACGCATTAGATCGTCGTTTTCGTATTGAACCGAAGAGGTATCAATCGACACTTTTGCAGCATATTGTTTGAACGCTTCAGGTAATTGCTCTGACCAAAGAATCGTCATGTTTGGCTCAGGAGCAGGGCCCATAGTATGTAGTGTATTTAAGTACCGGAATGTCGTTTTAGATACTAGCGTACGGCCATCAACGCCCATACCAGCCATGGCTTCGGTTGCCCAGATTGGGTCGCCAGAGAACAATGAATCGTATTCTGGTGTGCGTAGGAAGCGAACCATGCGTAGCTTCATGATGAAGTGGTCAATCATTTCTTGCGCTTGTGATTCATCAATCAAACCGTTTGCTATATCGCGTTCTAGATAGACGTCTAGGAAAGTCGAAGTACGGCCCAGTGACATTGCTGCGCCGTTTTGCGATTTAACCGCCGCTAGGTAGCCAAAGTAGGTAAATTGGATCGCTTCTTGTGCTGTTTTTGCAGGTAGCGACATATCAATACCGTATTTCAGACCCATTTGACGAATGTCTTCAAGTGCTTGAACTTGATCGGCTATTTCTTCGCGAAGACGAAGTGTTTTCTCAAGATCGTTGCCTTGTTCTAAGAACGTTTGTGTTGAATTGTATTGTTCTTTTTTGTCTGCTTTTAAGAAGTCGATACCGTATAGGGCGAGACGGCGATAGTCACCAATAATACGACCACGGCCATAGGCATCAGGAAGACCCGTAATGATGCCGGATTTACGACACGCTAGGATTTCTTTGGTGTAAAGGTCGAAACACGCTTTGTTGTGAGTTTTACGGTATTCAGTGAAGATTTTTTCAACCGTTGGATCCAGCTCGCGGCCATAAACTTCGCAAGAGTTTTTGACCATGCGAATCCCGCCATTGGCGATGATTGCACGTTTTAGCGGTTGATCAGTTTGTAAGCCAACGATCTTTTCCAGATCTTTGTTGATGTAGCCTGCATCGTGGGAAGTGATTGTTGAGGGCAAGTCTGTGTCAAAATCAATAGGGGCGTGTGTGCGGCTTTCTTGTTTTATGCCTTCAAGCACTTGGTTCCATAATGCTGAAGTGGATTCGCTAACTTCAGCTAAGAAAGTCTCGTCTCCCTCATAGGGTGTATAGTTTTTTTGGATGAAGTCACGAGTGTTGACAGAGTTTTGCCATTCACCAGCAGTAAATCCAGCCCATGCATCTAGCATGTCAGTTGTCGGAATAGTCATAAGTAAATCCCTAAGTTATTGATAATTAGAATGGAGGCGACGAGTAGGACGGAACCATTCTTAACCCTTTTAATCGTATGGATTTATTTATTATGAGTAAAATGAATGCTTTTCATTTTTTTAATGATTAAATTGCATTAATAATAGATTCAACTATTTACGATTGTGTTTTGCTAGAAAAGAGACAGAATTAAATGTGTGGTGCTGTGAGAACACTATCTATGACAATGTTATGAGTTCTGTAATTTGAACTTATTTCGGTGTGATTTTATGGCGCCTAGATTGGCTTAGATTTCATGGCGATTAAGATACAAAAAAAGCCGTGTCTTGCGACACGGCTTTTCTATAATCTGGCTCCTCCTGCTGGGCTCGAACCAGCGACCTGCGGATTAACAGTCCGTCGCTCTACCAACTGAGCTAAGGAGGAATTGCTTTGCTTGAAAGCGGGACGGATCTTACCGAGCACTCAAACTACTGTCAACAGTAAAAAAATACATTTTTAGCAAAAAATATTGAGTTAAGGGCTTTACTTTTCTGTATGGCTTGCCAGTAAAGGCTCGAGGTTAGTTATCCACTAAATTTGTGGATAAGTGTGTTGATGAGATCTGGGTAAAGAAAATTTATATGCAACTAAGTTTTTATTTGGTGAATTTTTAGTCGGAGTTATGCGTAAAATAAGCAAATAAAACAGAGATTTATCGATCTTAATCAAAAGGTATTCAAAGTGGATAAAAATCAATCTTTTGGGGATAAGAAAGTTTTAAGCTAATTTTTGGGGAAAAGTTGTGGAAACTATAATGTGAAGAATGTGTGTAGCTCTTCAACTAGGGCGAAGTACTATATCAGAGTCACTTTTATATGGCTATAGCATTCTAGACAAACAAGAAAATTTATTAACAATGATGGTTAAATTCTCGATAGACGTAGATTTCATTAACTAAGGTGTATATATATACAGCCAAAGCGCAGTAAAATTGAGGAAGGGTATGAGTAAAGTCTATGAATTGGTCTCCGATTATCAGCCGTCGGGCGATCAACCAGGAGCGATCAATCAGTTGCTTGAGGGGCTCGATGCTGGGCTAGCACATCAAACATTGTTGGGGGTCACAGGCTCAGGTAAAACCTTCACACTAGCGAATGTGATTGCTCAAGCCCAACGACCTGCAATATTACTTGCGCCAAACAAAACGCTTGCTGCTCAGTTATATGGTGAGATGAAGTCATTCTTTCCTAATAATGCGGTTGAGTATTTTGTTTCTTACTATGATTACTACCAACCTGAAGCATACGTTCCCACAACAGATACTTTCATTGAAAAGGACGCTTCGGTTAACGCCCACATTGAGCAAATGCGACTGTCTGCCACTAAAGCTTTATTGGAACGGAAAGACGCTATTATCGTTGCTTCGGTTTCAGCGATCTATGGTTTGGGTGATCCGGAATCCTACTTACAAATGATGCTTCATTTGCGACGTGGAGATGTGATTGATCAGCGTGATATGCTTCGTCGCCTAGCGGAGCTCCAATACTCACGCAATGATGTTGCTTTTGAGCGAGGGCAGTTCCGTGTCCGTGGCGAGGTGATTGATATATTCCCTGCTGAATCAGACCAAGACGCTGTGCGCGTTGAGATGTTTGACGATGAGGTGGATTGCATCAGTGTGTTCGATCCATTGACAGGCGTGGTGAAACAACGAGACTTGCCGCGCTATACCATCTATCCCAAGACGCACTATGTGACGCCAAGAGATCGCATTCTTGAAGCGATTGAAAATATTAAAGTCGAACTAGAAGTGCGCAAAAAGCAGCTTCTAGATAACAACAAGCTACTGGAAGAGCAGCGAATTAGCCAGCGCACTCAATTCGATATCGAAATGATGAATGAGTTGGGCTTTTGCTCCGGTATCGAAAACTATTCTCGTTATCTCAGTGGACGCTCGGAAGGTGAGCCGCCACCAACCCTGTTTGACTACTTACCTCATGATGGCTTGTTGATCATCGATGAATCTCACGTGACAGTACCGCAGATAGGTGCCATGTATAAAGGTGACCGTTCGCGTAAAGAAACGCTGGTGGAGTTTGGTTTCCGTTTACCTTCAGCTTTGGATAATCGTCCACTGAAGTTTGAGGAGTTTGAAGCACTAGCGCCACAGACGATTTTCGTCTCTGCTACTCCTGGAAATTACGAACTAGAAAAATCGGCGGGTGATGTGGCGGATCAAGTCGTTCGCCCTACAGGCTTGCTTGACCCTGAGTTGGAGGTTCGCCCAGTAGCGACCCAAGTCGACGACCTATTGTCTGAGATCCGTATTCGCGCTGCTAAAGATGAGCGAGTTCTGGTTACAACACTGACCAAACGAATGGCTGAAGATCTCACCGAATACCTTCACGAACATGATGTTAAGGTACGTTATTTACACTCAGACATTGATACTGTTGAGCGTGTGGAAATTATCCGTGACCTTCGCCTTGGAGAATTTGACGTGCTGGTGGGAATCAACTTATTGAGAGAGGGCCTGGATATGCCAGAGGTCTCGTTAGTTGCAATTTTGGATGCGGATAAAGAGGGCTTCTTGCGGTCTGAACGCTCACTCATTCAGACCATTGGTCGTGCTGCACGAAACATCGAAGGTAAGGCGATTTTATACGCTGACCGAATCACCAACTCAATGAAAAAGGCGATGGATGAAACTAACCGTCGTCGCGAGAAGCAGGAAGCGTACAACGAAGAAATGGGTATTTCGCCACAAGCGCTCAAACGAAATATCAAAGACATCATGGAACTTGGCGATATCACTAAGTCTAAACGCCAGCGTAACACTAAACAGGTACCATTATCGAAAGTGGCGGAGCCTTCGCAAACTTACGAGGCACTGTCCCCTCAGCAGCTAGAAAAAGAAATCAGTCGACTGGAGGCAGCTATGTATCAGCATGCGCAAGATTTAGAATTTGAGTTAGCGGCACAAAAGCGTGACGAGATTGAAAAACTACGAGCGCAGTTCATCGCAAATAGTTGAACAAACTTACCGATTTAGCTATCCAAGCATTTTAGGTCGCTTGTAAAAAAAAGAAGCCAATAGGCAGTCGGGTCTATTGGCTTGTTTTGTGAACATATCGTTCACTAACAACGTCAGTTGGCTAGGTGACCCGAGGGGTCACTATCGTTACAGCATGGTTTGTGCCACTTTTTAAATAATTGATATTATTTTTGAATTTTTTCCTTTGCCCATAATTTAGCTAATGTTATTTGCAAAATGCAAAGCGTAATGCGATTATTGTTTAAAACACAACAAAATAATAGCTAGGTTATGCAACAAAAACCCGAAGGCCCAAAGTCTCGTTACCTTTTAATGGTCGAGGACACCGCATCTGTTGCGGCTCTGTACCGCTCATACCTGACACCGCTTGGCATAGATATCAATATTGTCGGCACAGGTAGGGATGCCATTGAGAGCCTAAATCATCGAATTCCAGATCTTATTTTACTCGATCTCCGTCTGCCAGATATGACGGGGATGGACGTTTTACATGCCGTTAAAAAGAGTCATCCCGACGTACCTATAATTTTTATGACCGCTCACGGTTCTATCGATACCGCTGTCGAGGCCATGCGTCATGGCTCACAAGACTTTCTAATTAAACCGTGTGAAGCAGACCGTTTACGTGTCACGGTTAACAATGCAATTCGTAAAGCGACCAAGCTAAAAAATGAAGCCGATAATCCAGGTAATCAGAGCTATCAGGGGTTTATCGGCAGTAGCCAAACCATGCAGCAGGTTTACCGTACGATAGATTCAGCGGCGAGCAGTAAAGCGAGTATTTTTATCACAGGTGAAAGTGGTACTGGTAAAGAGGTATGTGCCGAGGCTATTCACGCAGCAAGTAAACGTGGTGACAAACCTTTTATTGCAATTAACTGTGCTGCAATTCCAAAAGATTTGATTGAGAGTGAACTGTTTGGTCACGTAAAAGGGGCCTTTACTGGCGCTGCGAATGATCGTCAAGGGGCTGCTGAGTTAGCGGATGGCGGCACACTTTTTCTAGATGAGCTTTGTGAGATGGACTTGGATTTACAAACCAAGTTGCTACGATTTATTCAAACGGGCACATTCCAAAAAGTGGGTTCCTCAAAAATGAAGAGCGTGGATGTGCGCTTTGTGTGTGCCACTAACCGTGATCCCTGGAAAGAGGTACAAGAAGGTCGATTCCGTGAAGATTTGTACTATCGTTTGTATGTCATTCCTTTGCATTTACCGCCTTTACGCGAACGAGGCGAAGATGTTATTGAAATTGCATACTCACTGTTAGGTTACATGTCACACGAAGAAGGAAAAAGCTTCATACGTTTTGCGCCTGATGTCATCGAGCGATTCAACAGCTATGAGTGGCCGGGTAACGTTCGTCAGTTACAAAACGTGCTACGCAATATCGTTGTTCTAAACAACGGTAAAGAGATTACGTTGGACATGTTACCGCCACCGTTGAATCAACCGCTTGACCGTCCGTCGTCTGTGGCTAAATTAATTGAGCCGAAAGCGATGACCGCATCTGAGATTATGCCATTATGGATGACGGAAAAAATGGCAATCGAGCAAGCGATTGAAGCATGTGATGGCAATATTCCTCGAGCGGCGGGATACCTTGATGTCAGTCCGTCGACGATTTACCGCAAGTTACAGGCATGGAACGGCAAGGAAGAGCGGCAAAAAGTATGAGTGTAAATGTATTAAATCAGCAAAAAATAGATGAACTGTCGATGGAAATTGGCAGTGACAACGTACCTGTACTGTTCGATATCTTCCTAGGAGAAATGGATACCTATATCGAGAACTTATCCCAACTGCAGGGGGCAGAGCGATTAGCTTACTCAAAAGAAATCAGCCACGCGTTGAAAAGTAGTGCTGCGAGCTTTGGGGCAGATCGCCTTTGTGAACTGGCGATGTCTATAGACAAAAAAGCGAAAGCCGGTGAGTTGACTGCGGAGTCTGAGGAGTTAGAGGTTATGTTCGATCTTTTGCACGAAACTCGAGATGCTTATCGCTCTTGGCGACAGTAACTATTTATTCCTATTAACCATTTTTTCTTAGTAAACATCTGTTCTTACTGGATGCCTGAACTAAAACCCTTCGATGACAGAAGGGTTTTCATTATCAATAAACACCTTAAAAGAGGGCGCTAGCCAGGTAACGTGCTCTTAAATAGAAAGTTGTAGCTGATTTTCAATCGCTAGTTTGAGCTTGTTTCTATCGTGACGCCAGTCTCGGTTAGAGGAGGCGAGTGACTCCGTCACTACATTCCATTGACTTAAGACGTCTTGCTCGGTTTTCTCTGCTAGAACCACGTCTATTTTTCTTCCTTGACAGGCACGTTCACACCATTCTAATTTTTGAGCCATCGTCATTCGTCCCGCTGGGCCGTATTCTGGACTCAGGTTAGCAACAAAAATGACTTTTGCTTTTGTGTTTGCTGCAATCGCTTTGCCGAGTTCAGGCAGCAATAAAGGAGGCATGATACTAGTTAAAAAACTGCCAGGGCCAAGAATAATCGCGTCCGCTTCCGCCAAAGCTGTGATGGCTTCTTTGGTAGCAGGCACTTCTGGTGAAAGATCCAAACGTCGCAAGTCTGCTTTCATTTCGTCGACATTTGTTTCTCCCGTAACCCACTTCCCATCTACGGATAACGCGGAAAGATCCGAAGGGTGTTCGGACATAGGAAGGATGTTAACATCGACTTTTAACATATTGCGAATCAGATTAATGGCATCTAAAGGTCTGACCGATAAGTTATCGAGTGCAGTAAGCATCAAATTACCAAGATTATGACCATCAAGTTCGCCAGTGCCTTTGAAGCGATATTCAAACATCATAGAACTGATCGAAGGCTCTGTAATGAGCTGATTAATACAGTTACGTGTGTCTCCCCAAGCGATTCCTCCTTGGCAGTGACGAATTCTTCCTGTTGAACCACCATTGTCAGTCGTGGCAACAATCCCAGTTGCATTGCTGCCAAAATCTCGTAATGCGGCCAGCATTCGACCTAAGCCATGACCACCGCCAACAGCGACCACTTTTTTATCTGTGTAGATATTCATTATGTTCTTCTAATAATCTAATAAAAAACGGCTACAATTTATCTTAAGGAGTGTCTTAAAGGTACTCACTTAGCGGTAAATTGTGTCTCTAGAGAGTTTTTTATCACTCAAGTCTGGATTCCATTACAAATATTAAGTATTTTACACCGCAAAGCTATCAGAGATTTCATATCTCTGGTTGCCATAACTCCGAGCTCACTATTGCTAAGTCCTTGGATAAGCGTTTTGAGCCAGTGGCATACTGTCACAAGGGCATGATTGGAAATGGCCATGCCTCCCGTGTTTGGAAAGGTGTTCCGTGGCGCAACAATTCGAAGACAAATTTCATCGTAAGTTTTATTACTTGCGTCTGTCTGTGACCGACGTATGTAATTTCAAATGTACCTATTGCCTTCCTGATGGCTATAAGCCTTCGGGCAATAAAAACTCGTCTTTTTTATCTCTCCCTGAAATCAAACGGGTCGTAAAAGCATTCGCTGATTGTGGCACGTCAAAAGTGCGCATCACTGGTGGTGAGCCTAGCTTACGCAAAGATTTTACCGACATTATCCATTCAGTAGCGGCGACGCCTGGCATTCAAAAAGTTGCAACGACAACCAATGGCTACCGCATGGCAAAACAAGTCGCAGAATGGCGTGAAGCGGGTTTAACCCACATTAATGTCAGTGTGGATAGCCTTGACCCGCGTATGTTTCATCAAATCACAGGTGAAAATAAGTTTACTGAAGTCATGAATGGTATCGAACGTGCGTTCGAGGTCGGTTATGAGCAAGTAAAAGTTAATGTGGTGTTGATGAAAGATCTGAACCATCACGAGCTGCCAGCGTTTCTTAACTGGATAAAAGATCGTCCAATCCAACTGCGTTTCATTGAGTTGATGCAAACGGGTGAGATGGATGAGCTATTTAATAAGCACCATGTATCCGGAGTGGCAATTCGTAACCAGCTAATTGCAAATGGTTGGTTGCTGAAAGTGCGCTCGCATAATGATGGTCCTGCGCAAGTATTTGTTCATCCTGATTACAAGGGTGAAATAGGTCTTATCATGCCTTATGAAAAAGACTTTTGTGAAAGCTGCAACCGACTGCGCGTTTCTGCGATGGGTAAGCTGCACCTATGTCTGTTTGGAGACCACGGTGTAGAATTGCGTGATCTTTTGGAACGTGATGAGCAAGAGAGTGAGCTTATTGAACGTATCCAGGCGCAGTTACAAACCAAGTCGGTAAGCCATTTCTTGCATGATGGCAATACTGGTATGACGCCACACCTCGCGTCTATCGGCGGCTAACTTCATTCAATTTTTAGAGCGAGTTCACTGATAAGCTGGCTCTAACTTTTTCCGAATCGATACCAAGCGTATCAAAGCTAATTAAGAGAATAGGTGAACAAATGGGTCACGCTGAAAGCAAATTCCAACCTGCAAATATTGCCGTTCTAACGGTATCTGACACTCGTACTGAAGAAAACGATACCTCTGGTCGTTACCTAGCTGAGCATGCTCAAGAAGCGGGTCACAACGTAGTAGACAAGCAAATTGTTATTGATGACATGTACAAGATCCGCGCGATTGTTTCTCAATGGATTGCTGATGAAAGCGTACAAGCGATCATGATTACTGGCGGTACAGGTTTCACCTCACGTGATAGCACGCCAGAAGCACTTAAGCCTCTATTTGATAAAGAAGTTGAAGGTTTTGGTGAGTTGTTCCGTATGGTGTCGTACGAAGAGATCGGTACGTCTACGATTCAGTCTCGTGCGATTGCTGGTTTTGCTAACCACACCGTGATCTTCGCAATGCCAGGTTCAACTGGTGCGTGCCGCACAGGCTGGACAAAAATTATTAAACAGCAGTTGGATGCAAGTCATCGCCCTTGTAACTTCATGCCACACCTATCTGTATAACCTTTCCTAAAAGCGAAGGAAAAACAATGACCCAATTTACACATATCAATGCTTCTGGCGAAGCAAACATGGTTGACGTGTCAGCAAAAACGGAGACGGTTCGTGAAGCTCGTGCTGAAGCATTTGTTCACATGGCCCCAGAAACACTTCAACTGATTGTCTCTGGCCAGCACCACAAAGGTGATGTATTTGCGACGGCTCGTATTGCTGGTATTCAAGCTGCGAAGAAAACCTGGGATTTGATTCCACTTTGTCATCCGCTACTACTCTCTAAAGTTGAAGTTCAACTGGAAGCTATCGAAGCAGAAAACAAAGTTCGCATCGAATCAGTATGTAAACTTGCGGGTAAAACTGGTGTGGAAATGGAAGCGCTCACGGCAGCTTCCGTTGCTGCTCTAACGATTTACGATATGTGTAAAGCAGTACAAAAAGACATGGTCATTGGTCAAGTTCGTCTACTAGAGAAAACGGGTGGTAAATCTGGTCACTTTAAGGTGGAATCATGATTAAAGTACTTTTCTTTGCTCAAACTCGAGAGCTGATTGGCATCGACAGTGTCGAGTTAGACGGGCCGTTTGAAACGGTGGAATCCATTCGTGCACATCTAGTGGAAGAAGGCACTAAGAAAGATGGCAAGTGGGATTTAGCGCTCGAGCCAGGAAAGCTACTTGCTGCAGTGAACCAATCCATCGTCCCTCTGGATACACAAGTAAAAGCAGGTGACGAAGTTGCGTTTTTCCCGCCGGTAACTGGGGGTTAAGATGGATTCTCGTGTATCTGTACAAATTGAAGACTTTTCGGTTGAGCAAGAATATCAACGTCTATCTGAAGGGACGGCTGCCGGCGCTGTCGTTACATTCGTTGGTAAAGTTCGAGATATGAACCTTGGGGATAATGTCATTGGTTTACATCTAGAGCACTATCCGGGGATGACAGAGAAGAGCTTGAGCGACATTTGCGATCAAGCAGAGTCTCGCTGGCCACTATTAGGTGTACGCGTGATTCATCGTGTCGGAGACATGGATAGCGGTGATCAAATTGTATTTGTGGGCGTTTCCAGTGCGCACCGCGGCGCGGCATTTGATGCGTGCGAGTTCATCATGGATTATCTGAAAACCCAAGCACCATTTTGGAAAAAAGAGCGTACGACGAATGAAGATCGTTGGATTGAGTCGCGCGACACCGATCATCAAGCTGCACAGCGTTGGGAAAAATAGAACTAACCCGCATTCTAGTGAAAAAAGCTAAGTGCTAATGGTACTTAGCTTTTTTTGTATTTATCTTCATTGTATTGCTCACTTTGTTTCAATATTTCCTATCTTTTGTCTGGTGATATTCTTCACAATAAAAGTTTTTTGCCCAATATATAAACAATTATTTGTTAGACTTGATTTGTCATAAATGTTAAATGATGTGTAAATATCTAGCATAAGATGCTAGTAAATGGTTTAAACTCAGATTAATCGAAAGTTTCGCCTGTTAAATGTCGCTTCTGGTCTTTATTTGGCTGGTGAATGCTTTGGGGTTAGAGTTTACTGCTAGATATGTGTGGTTTAGTCAGCATTATTGGTTTTTTTGCTACATTTTTATGGCAAATTACTTCAATGATTGCTAATGTGTGCCGCAGTCTTTGTAAGGTTTTAGACTTTTGTGCTCAGAAAGTGCACTAAAAAAATCTAAAACTCTGACCGTTCCAGGCCCTTACAAAGAAGTCATGGATGCTAACGAAAAAATTTGGAGTTTTACGCATGTATAAGAATAAAATCACGCGCGCTTTATTTATTGGTGCTGGTCTTTCTCTCGCTCTAGCTGGTTGTGGTGAAAAGCCTGCGGAGAAACAAGCTGCTGAGCCTGCTCCGGCTCCAGCCCCTGAAGCTAAATCTGATTCTAAAGAGCCAAAACTTGCTGCTGTTCAAGAATTGGTGCGTGGTAACGGTACAGAAGTTGCGACAATAGACCCTCATAAATCTCAAGGTGTTCCAGAATCCCACGTGATTCGCGATCTTCTTGAAGGCCTTGTAAACCAAGATGCGGACGGTAACACTATCCCTGGTGTTGCAGAATCTTGGGAAACTGAAGACAACAAAACATACACTTTCCACTTACGTGAAGACGCAAAATGGTCAAACGGTGATCCTGTCACTGCAGGTGATTTCGTTTACAGCTTCCAACGTGCAGTCGATCCAGCAACCGCCTCTCCATATGCTTGGTACATGGAATACACCAAGATGAAGAACGCAAAAGACATTGTTGCGGGTAAAAAAGATAAGAGCGAGTTAGGTGTTAAAGCGGTTGACGATCACACGTTAGTGGTTGAGTTAGATACTGCAGTACCATATTTTGTAATGATGATGGGCCACACGACAGTGAAACCTGTTCATCAAGCAACTGTTGAAAAGTTCGGCGATCAATGGACGAAGCCAGAGAACTTTGTAGGTAACGGTGCTTATGTTGTTGACAACTGGGTTGTAAACGAGCGTTTGGTTCTAAAACGTAACGAACAGTACTGGGACAACGAAAACACGACGCTTGACCAAGTTACTTTCCTACCAATCGAGAACCAAGTAGCGGAAATGAACCGCTTCCTAGCGGGTGAAATCGACTTCACGAACGAGCTGCCTACAGAGCACTTCAAGCGTCTGAAGAAAGAGCACCCACAAGAAGTGTCTGTAACCGGTAACTTATGTACTTACTACTACATCTTCAATACGAAGAAAAAGCCGTTTGATGATGTTCGTGTGCGTAAAGCGATTTCTTATGCGATTGACCGTAACATTGTGACCGATGCGATTTTAGGTCAAGGTCAAAAGCCAGCTTACTTCCTAACACCTGAAATTACGGCAGGTTTCAACCCAGAAATTCCTGCATACGGCAAAATGACGCAAGAAGAGCGTAACGCAGAAGCTGCGCGTCTATTGGAAGAAGCGGGTTACGGCGTAGACAACCCTCTTGAATTTAACCTTCTATACAATACATCAGAGAACCACAAGAAACTTGCGGTTGCACTGGGTTCAATGTGGAAGAAGACACTTGGTCTAGACGTTACGCTAGAAAACCAAGAGTGGAAAACTTACCTATCTACCAAAGATTCTGGCAACTTTGAGGTTGCTCGTGCAGGTTGGTGTGGCGACTACAACGAAGCTTCATCTTTCCTAACGCTGATGATGAGTAATAACACTACTGGTGGTATTCACTACGACAGCAAAGAGTACGATGCGATCATGAACAAAGCATTTGCTTCAACTTCTGACGAAGAGCGCCAAGCACTTTACCTAGAAGCAGAGAAGTTGATGGCAAAAGATATGCCAATCGCACCTATCTACCAGTACGTGAAATCACGTCTACTATCACCGAAAGTTGGTGGCTTCCCAGTAAATAACGCGGAAGACAAGATTTACTCTAAAGATCTCTACATCACAGAGTAATTCGTAACTCGATAGAACTATAAAAATGAGGCCCTACATGTGAGAAATTGCATGTAGCGCCTATCTTTAGTCCAAAAGAATTGGACGACTTCTTTAATTTAACTGTCACAGACTGAAAGAGTGAGTTTATGCTTAAATTCATCGCAAAAAGGATATTTGAGGCGATCCCAACAATGTTGGTTTTGATCACCGTATCTTTCTTTCTTATGCGCTTTGCACCGGGAAACCCTTTCTCGACAGAGCGTCCATTGCCACCCGAAGTAATGGCAAATATCGAAGCTAAATATGGCTTGGATAAACCTGTATTTGAACAATACACCACGTATTTGACCAATGTTATCCAAGGTGATTTCGGACCGTCATTTAAATACCTTGATTACTCAGTAAACGAGCTGATCGCGGTTGCCTTACCTGTTTCGGCTAAAGTGGGCTTCATCGCCTTTATCTTTACTTTGATAATGGGGGTTACCGTCGGTACCATTGCTGCGCTCAAGCAAAATACTTGGATTGATTACACCATTATGTCGACTGCGATGCTTGGTGTCGTAATGCCATCCTTTGTATTGGCGCCTGCGCTTATCTACATATTCTCGCTTCACTGGAATATCTTCCCTGCGGGCGGTTGGCAAGATGGTAGCTGGCAGTATTTAGTGCTTCCTGTTATTGGTATGTCGCTACTGTATGTTGCTACCTTTGCTCGTATCACGCGTGGTTCGATGATCGAAACCCTAAACAGTAACTTTATTCGTACGGCACGTGCTAAAGGTCTAAGTTACCGTTACATCATTATCAAACACGCTCTGAAGCCGGCACTTCTCCCTGTTGTTTCTTACATGGGGCCAGCTTTCGTAGGTATCATCACCGGCTCCGTTGTTATCGAAACCATTTTTGGTCTGCCTGGTATTGGTAAACTATTCGTTAACGCTGCATTTAACCGTGACTACTCGCTAGTAATGGGGGTAACCATTCTGATTGGTTTCCTATTCATTCTATTCAACGCGATTGTAGATATTTTACTTGCAATGATTGACCCGAAAATTCGCTACTAACAGGGACGTTTGGTTATGTTAACGAAAAAAGAAAACCTAGAAGCGATTGAGAAATTCTCCGAAAACTTGGAGATTGAAGGTCGCAGTCTTTGGCAAGATGCTCGTATCCGTTTCATGCGCAACAAAGCGGCGATGGTGAGCTTATTCCTTCTTGTTCTAATGACGTTGGCGGTTATTATCCTGCCAATGATCGCACCGTACACATTTGATGATACTGACTGGTACGCGATGCACGTTGCACCGAATGCTGACCATTGGTTTGGTACTGACAGCTTAGGCCGTGATTTATACGTGCGTACGCTAATTGGAGGTCGTATTTCGTTGATGGTAGGTGTTATGGGTGCATTTGTAGCGGTACTGATTGGTACGCTCTACGGCGCAGCATCTGGTTTCATCGGCGGTAAAGTTGACCGCGTAATGATGCGTATTCTAGAAATTTTATACGCGGTACCGTTTATGTTCCTGGTGATTGTACTGGTAACATTCTTCGGTCGTAACATCATGCTGATCTTCGTTGCGATTGGTGCTATCGCATGGCTAGATATGGCGCGTATCGTACGTGGTCAGACTCTTAGTCTACGTAGCAAGGAGTTTATCGAAGCGGCACATGTGTGTGGTGTAAGCAACTGGAAAATCATTACTCGTCATATCGTACCGAACGTACTGGGTATTGTAGCGGTATACTCTACGCTGCTTATCCCGAGTATGATTCTAACGGAATCATTCCTATCATTCCTTGGTCTTGGTGTTCAGGAACCAATGACAAGTTGGGGCGCTCTTCTACAAGAAGGTGCACAGACAATGGAAGTAGCAATCTGGCAGCTGGCATTCCCAGCAGTGTTCATGGTTGTGACGCTATTCTGCTTCAACTACGTTGGTGACGGCCTGCGCGATGCGCTGGATCCAAAAGACAGATAATTAAAAGATAAGATTAAGGAAGCAATGATGAGCTTATTAGATGTCAAAGATCTGCGCGTCGAATTCACCACGCAAGATGGTATCGTAACCGCAGTAAACGATTTGAACTTCTCTCTCAACAAAGGCGAAACCTTAGGTATCGTTGGAGAGTCGGGATCAGGTAAATCTCAAACCGTATTCGCAATCATGGGCCTTTTGGCTAAGAACGGTATTATTTCTGGTAGCGCAAAGTTTGAAGGCAAAGAAATCCTAAACTTACCAGAAAAAGAACTGAACAAAGTGCGTGCGGAACAGATCGCAATGATCTTCCAAGACCCAATGACATCACTGAACCCTTACATGAAAGTGAGTGATCAGTTGATGGAAGTGCTTATGCTGCACAAAGGCATGGGCAAAGCGGAAGCATTTGAAGAATCAGTACGCATGCTGGAAGCGGTAAAAATCCCTGAAGCGCGTAAGCGTATCACGATGTACCCGCATGAGTTTTCAGGCGGTATGCGTCAGCGTGTAATGATCGCGATGGCGTTGTTATGTCGTCCTAAACTGCTTATTGCCGATGAGCCAACAACAGCACTTGATGTGACGGTACAAGCACAGATCATGGACTTGTTGAATGAGCTGAAATCTGAGTTCAACACAGCGATCATCATGATCACGCACGACCTTGGTGTGGTTGCAGGTTCGTGTGACAAGGTGCTGGTGATGTATGCAGGCCGTACCATGGAGTACGGCAACGTAAACGAAATTTTCTACAATCCAAGCCATCCTTATGCGGAGGGTCTGCTGAAGGCGATTCCTCGCCTCGATACTGAGGGTGAAATTCTGCCGACCATTCCTGGTAATCCACCAAACTTGCTTCGTCTACCGCCGGGCTGCCCTTATCAAGAGCGCTGTCACCGTGTGATGGATCGTTGTAAGCGCGAGGCGCCAATTCTGACACCATTTGGTGATGGTCGTCAGCGTGCATGTTTTTCTGAATGGGAGGCTTGGAACAAATGAACGCAGTAGACAAAAAACTAATTCTGGACATTTCTGAGCTGAAAGTTCACTTCAGCATTGCCTCAAAGTCGGCATGGCCGTGGTCAAAGCCTTCGAGCCTGAAAGCGGTAGATGGCGTGAACGTTCGACTATACGAAGGGGAAACGCTTGGTGTAGTAGGTGAATCAGGTTGTGGTAAATCGACGTTTGCTCGTGCCATCATTGGTCTGGTTGAAGCTACTGACGGCCAAGTAGTTTGGTTGGGTCAAGACCTTACTAAAATGAAAAGCGTTCAGCGCCGTGAGACGCGTAAAGAAATTCAGATGATTTTCCAAGACCCATTGGCATCGCTGAATCCGCGTATGACTGTTGGTGATATTATTGCTGAACCTCTTGAGACATTCTATCCAGAACTGTCTAAGCAGGAAGTGAAAGATCGCGTTAAAGAGATGATGGCGAAAGTTGGCCTATTACCTAACGTGATTAACCGTTACCCACACGAGTTCTCGGGTGGTCAGTGTCAGCGTATCGGGATAGCGCGTGCGCTTATCCTTAAGCCTAAGATGATCATTTGTGACGAGCCAGTATCGGCGCTTGATGTATCTATTCAAGCTCAGGTTGTTAACCTGCTTAAAGAGATTCAAAAAGAGTTAGGGCTTTCTCTGGTATTCATTGCGCATGACTTGTCTGTCGTTAAACACATTTCAGATCGCGTTTTAGTTATGTATTTAGGTAATGCCGTGGAACTTGGCGAGGCCGAGGCTCTGTTTGCTGATCCTAAGCACCCATATACGCGTGCGCTGATGTCTGCGGTTCCGATCCCGGACCCGGATATTGAGCGCAATAAGAAAATCCAAATGCTAGAGGGTGATCTTCCTTCACCTATCAACCCACCGTCGGGTTGTGTATTCCGCACTCGTTGCCCACAAGCAACCGAAGAGTGTGCGAAGACAAAGCCAACCATTTTAGGTAATGACGTTCACGCGGTATCTTGTTTACACGTTAGTGTATAAATTCAGCCTGTGACGGGCTTAAGCGCGACACCTTCATCGGGTCGCGCTTTTTTTATGTGTCTGATTTATACATTCGAATTTCTTGAACATGATGTCCTAAGTTCGATGATTCTCTGTTTGATAGGAAACGCTAATATAGACACAAACAGAACGAGAGGAGAGCAATCATGGGTAAGTTGGTTGAAGGTGTTTGGCAAGATGTCTGGTATGACACAAAATCAAATGGTGGCAAATTTGTGCGCGAAGATGCCGGATTCCGTAACTGGGTTAAAAACGACCCTGATGCGGAGTTTACACCAGAGTCCGGTCGATACCATTTGTATGTCTCTCTTGCTTGTCCGTGGGCACATCGAACCCTCATTTTCCGCAAGCTGAAAGGTTTAGAACCACATATTGATGTCACGGTCGTTTGCCCTGATATGCTCAGCCAAGGTTGGCAAATGGGGCTTCCTGAGCCATTGTTTGGTCACACGCGCATGTATCAAATTTACACGCAGGCCAAACCCGATTACACGGGCCGCGTAACCGTGCCTGTACTTTGGGATAAAAAGACCAATACTATTGTGTCAAACGAGTCGTCAGAGATCATTCGCATGTTCAATTCGGAATTCAATGCGTTAACAGGGAATCACGACGACTATTATCCAGATCATCTAAAACACGTTATTGATGAGTGGAACGATTTTGTTTATCCAAATGTCAACAACGGAGTGTATCGTTGTGGCTTCGCGACTACACAAGAGGCGTATGAAGAAGCGTTTGATTCTTTGTTTAATGCGTTAGATAAAATCGATGCTCACTTAGCGACGCATCGTTACTTAGCAGGGAACACAATTACTGAGGCTGATTGGCGTTTGTTTACGACTCTTATTCGTTTTGATGCGGTGTATGTGGGGCATTTCAAGTGTAACAAGCAGCGCATCGCAGACTACGAAAATATACAAGGCTACTTAAAAGAGTTATATCAAGTCGAAGGCGTCGAAGAAACGACGGATTTCTATCACATTAAACGCCACTACTACTTCAGCCACACTGGGATTAATCCGACGCAAGTTGTACCAAAAGGGCCTGATTTAGACCTAAATACTCCTCATGGAAGAGAAAGGATTGGCTAGTTTGCTGCTTCCATTGCAAATGAAAAAGTACTTAACGGTTAGCAATGCCGTTAAGTACTTTTGTGTCATCTAAATACCGGGAGTAGGAAGTTTACTTTTTCATTCATCGCCACCTTACTTAGCGCGTACGATGTCCATCACTAGCTTTCCGTCCACTTTTACAGGACCGTCCTCTTTAGCGCCGAGCGTATACTCAAACACACCAGTCTTCATGCCACCTTTCTCTCCGTGGACCATTAACATCAGCATATCGCCTGATTCTACTGGTTCCATCAAAATTGCATTTACGTTTTCATTCTTTCCCATTTTTAACGGAGCGTAGCCGATAACAGGACCAGGCTTCATTGATTCGTCTGTTCGGTGGACAACCATCCACCCATTGTCATCAGCATGAGCCATTTCAGCGGTCACCGTTCCTCCGGACATATCTTGATCGACGCCTTTAATACTCGAGGCGGAAAAGCTGAATGAAGAAAAACTAATCAGAAACGCAGCTAAACCAAACTTAATCAGTGATGTATTGATGAAATCCTTCATATATATTCCTTAGCAGTCAATGAGTTTGTGCATTGCAGTAGCTTTTACGTATTTCCTAGCAAAAAAGTTTAGCTAAAACGTAAATAATGCCGATAAATTGAACAGGGGCCGTGCTGCCTTGGAGCCAATGTATTTTGGGGAATGGGTCAATCGGTGTAAGAACAAGCGCGAGCATTGTCGATTAGGTGTGGTGGGGCGATAGGGAGAAAAGCTTTGCGCACCAGTAATTATAGGTTGTGCAGTGATTGGTATAAAAAACAAATAAGTGTTCTGGCCAGCAATAGAAAAAGCCCTCGACGAATCGAGGGCTTTGTATCTATATCTAACTAGATGTCAGAAGCGATTATTTAGCTTCTTGGTCTGCTTGGATAGCTGTTAGAGCGATGGTGTACACGATGTCGTCTACTAGCGCTCCACGAGACAAGTCGTTTACAGGCTTACGCATACCTTGCAGCATTGGACCGATAGATACTAGGTCAGCTGAACGTTGTACCGCTTTGTAAGTTGTGTTACCCGTATTTAGGTCTGGGAATACAAATACTGTCGCTTTACCTGCAACTGGAGAGTTTGGTGCTTTAGAAGCAGCAACGTTTTCCATAATAGCAGCGTCGTACTGTAGAGGACCGTCAATGATAAGATCAGGACGTTTCTCTTGAGCCAGTTTTGTAGCTTCACGTACTTTATCAACGTCTGCACCCTTACCAGATTCACCAGTAGAGTAAGAGATCATTGCAACGCGTGGTTCGATACCGAATGCTGCTGCAGAGTCAGCAGATTGGATAGCGATTTCAGCAAGCTGTTCAGCAGTTGGATCTGGGTTGATTGCACAGTCACCGTAAACCAGTACCTGATCAGGCAGAAGCATGAAGAATACTGAAGATACGATAGACGCATTTGGTGCCGTCTTGATGATTTGGAACGGAGGAACGATAGTGTTCGCCGTAGTGTGAACAGCACCAGAAACTAGGCCGTCAACTTCGTTGTTCTCAAGCATCATTGTGCCTAGGAATACTGAATCTTGTAGCTTCTCACGAGCCACAACTTCAGTCATGCCTTTCGCACCGCGCAACTCAACTAGGCGAGCAACGTAGTTTTCACGAACAGCATCTGCATCGATGATGGTTACACCAGTACCTAGCTCAACGCCTTGTTGAGCTGCTACGCGACGGATTTCATCTGGGTTACCTAGAAGTACACAGTCTGCAATGCCGCGTTCAGCACAGATTGCCGCTGCTTTAACTGTGCGTGGTTCGTCACCTTCTGGAAGAACGATACGCTTACCTGCTTTACGAGCAAGTTCAGTTAGCTGGTAACGGAACGCTGGTGGGCTTAGACGACGAGACTTCTGAGTGCCTTCAGTCATAGACTCGATCCAGTTACCGTCGATGTGGCCAGCAACGTGTTCGTTGATGAACTCGATACGCTCTTTATCGTCTGCAGGTACTTCGATGCTGAAGCTCTGTAGGTTTAGAGACGTTTGCCAAGTGTTACCTTGTGCTTTGAAGATAGGTAGACCAGTGTCGAATGCTGGTTTACATAGGCCTTCGATTTCGCTAGGGATATCGTAACCGCCAGTTAGCAGTACAGCACCAATATCCACACCGTTCATTGCAGCAAGAGAAGCAGCAACGATAACATCAGGACGGTCTGCAGAAGTAACAAGTAGAGAGCCCGGTTTGAAGTGCTCAATCATGTTTGGCAGAGAACGTGCACAGAAAGTGATGCTCTTGATGCGACGAGTGTTGATGTCACCTTCGTTGATGATATCTGCGTTCAGGTGTTTAGCCATGTCGATTGCACGAGTCGCAATCAGATCAATGCTCCATGGCACACAACCTAGTACACGAATTGGAGAAGTGTTGAAAATCTCCATCACTTTCAATTCGTTTTGTTTCGCGCTGTCTGCATCGTCAAAGATTTCAGATAGGTCAGGGCGAGTACGGCCAGCTTCGTCAACAGGAGCGTTTAGCTTGTTGATGATAACACCAGAGATGTTTTTGTTTTTAGTGCCGCCGAAGTTAGAACATGCTACTTCGATACGCTCTTTCAGTTGCGCAGGGTTATCAGTACCTGGAGTCGCAACTAGCACGATTTCTGCACCAAGTGTTGCCGCGATTTCCGCGTTTACTTGGTTTGCAAATGGGTGCTTACGAGTAGGTACAAGACCTTCGATTAGCGTAACGTCTGCGTCTTTGTTGATTTGGTTGTAACGTTCAACAACGGTTTCTAGCAGCTCGTCCATGTTGTCGTTACCGATTAGGCTTTCAGCAACAGACATCGCCATTGGTTCACCGATCTTCATATCGCTGTTACGACCAACGATAGTTGAAGTCAGATCTGGCTGATCACCACCTGAACGTGGCTGACAGATTGGCTTGTAGAAAGAAACTTTAACGCCTTTACGCTCCATAGCGCGGAGAACACCCATGCTAACGCTTGTTAGGCCAACGCCTGCGCTAGTAGGGATAAGCATAATAGTACGAGACATTCGTAGAGTACCTTTAGCTATTTGGGGGATAAAAGCTCAACTCTTATTCCATGAAGCTCGAAGAATAGGAGTTGAGCCCCTAAGAAATTCGTTTGAATGAAAACTGGCTAGCCGAGTGGCTAGCCAGGAATTCAATTAAAGACCTGTCAGGCGAGCAGTGTCTTCAGCGATGACTAGCTCTTCGTTAGTAGAGATAACCATTGCAGGGATACGGCTGTTTTCAGTCGTGATAACGCCTTCGCCGCCGAAGCGAGCTTTAAGGTTAGCTTCGCTATCTACTTCGATACCGAAGATGCCAAGACGGTTTAGAACCATTTCACGGATAGGGCCAGAGTTCTCGCCGATACCGCCAGTGAAAGTGATTGCGTCTAGACGGCCTTCCATTGAAGCAGTGTAGCCAGCAACGTATTTAGCTAGACGGTGGCAGAACACGTCCATTGCGCGTGTTGCTTCTTCTTTTTGACCGTAGTTGTCTTCAACGAAACGACAGTCAGAAGTCACTTCAGTTAGACCTTGAAGACCAGACTCTTTAGTTAGCATCGTGTTGATTTGATCAACAGAGTAACCTAGAGCGTCGTGTAGGTGGAAGACGATAGCAGGGTCGATGTCGCCACAGCGAGTACCCATTACCAGACCTTCAAGTGGAGTAAGACCCATAGAAGTGTCTACAGATTGACCGTTCTTGATCGCACATACAGATGCGCCGTTACCTAGGTGACAGTTGATGATGTTTACTTCTTCAACTGGTTTGTTTAGTAGGCCTGCAACTTCACGAGTGATGAACAAGTGAGAAGTACCGTGCATGCCGTAACGACGGATACCGTGTTCTTTGTATAGGTTGTATGGAAGAGCGTATAGGTAAGACTCTTCAGGCATAGTTTGGTGGAACGCAGTGTCAAATACAGCAACGTTTTTCAGCTCTGGGAAGTTTTTCTTAGCCGCTTCGATACCGATGATGTGAGCAGGGTTATGAAGAGGTGCAAATGTTGCAGCGTCTTGAATACCTTTTAGAACTTCATCAGTAATTAGTGCAGATTGAGTGAACTGCTCGCCGCCGTGAACGATACGGTGACCGATTGCGCCTAGGTTAGCTTTAAGCTCTGGCTTAGAAGCAAGAATAGTTTCTACCATAAACGCTAGTGCTTCTTCGTGAGCTGCACCATTGCCTAGTTGAGCTTCGTGCTTGCCATCAAGTTTCCACTTGATGCGAGCTTCAGGAAGGTGAAGACACTCAGCAAGACCTGACAAGTGCTCGTCGCCGTTTTCGGCATCAACAACGGCAAATTTAAGAGAAGAACTACCGCAGTTTAAAACTAAAACTAGCTTAGACATGTATGACTACCTGTTATTCGTCTGATAAAAAAATCAGTTAAAGAATGAAAAATTAATCACAAGAATAGCCGATACCCAGAAGGCTGCGTACTAATCCTGGTCAAAAATTGTTCTAATTCCATATAAAGAAATAGTGATGAACCCTTCCATCACTATGATGCGATCCGTGCAGATAGATATCTCGGAGTTGCTTAAATTGTAAATAACAGCAACAATGAGATTGAGGGTCTGCAAAGGATAGCGATAATAAGCAATGATAACAAAAAAAATTTGAAAGAATATTAACTTTCATCAATTTTTTGTACCTTCAGTTGAAATGTTCAACTATTTTTTAGTGAGAGAGCGGTATGAGTAATAAAGTCGGATTGATCCATAGCCTGAAAGATGGCCAGAATTACATGGAGATCTGGCCGGTTCGTAAAGAGCTAAGCGCCATATTTCCGGAACAGCGTATCATTAAGGCGACTCGCTTTGGCATTAAAGTCATGCCGGCCGTTGCTGCGATCAGCGTACTCACTCAAATGGCATTCAACAATTACCACGCGTTACCTCAATCCATTGTTGTCGCCTTGTTTGCGATTAGCTTGCCACTTCAAGGCATTTGGTGGCTTGGTGCTCGATCCAACACGAAATTGCCGCCTTCTTTGGCCTCTTGGTATCGGGAGTTGCATCAAAAAATTGTGGAAACAGGTTTTGCATTAGAGCCTGTCAAAGCTCGCCCTCGTTACAAAGAGCTTGCGATAATACTGAACCGAGCGTTTCGCCAGCTCGATAAATCGTCATTAGAGCGTTGGTTCTAATTTAAATTGTTTGAAATGGAGTGTGCACTGGCCGCTCCATTTTTGATCCTGCCTCTATTACCTACTTTGACGGTCGTTGATGAAGCGAGCGAAGCTTTGTTTACCAAAGATTCTTTCCGGATGAAGAAGTCCCCCCGATCACAAATGTTGCTTTAGTGTTAAATCTTTCTTTTCTTTACTAAGACTTAGTAGTAATAATAAAAACAAGATGCGCAAGAAGTGCACAGTTATATGAACACAACAATACCGCCTTCAAACATTTGAATTCACGAGTCGATACACATATTGAAAGCTCGTGAAACAAGGACGAAGTCACATCAAGGAGTTATGATGAAAACGAAACGTTTATTAGCCACTGCCGTTCTATCAGCTACTGCTATTTTCTCTTCTACCAATGTACTGGCCGCCACTGCAACTGTCGCAGTTTCACAGATTGTCGAACACCCGGCGTTAGACGCGACGCGCCAAGGGTTACTTGATGGTTTGAAAGCGAAAGGCTACGAAGAAGGCAAAAATCTAGAATTTGATTATAAGACCGCACAGGGTAATCCAGCGATTGCGGTGCAAATTGCCCGTCAGTACGTCGGCGAAAATCCTGATGTGTTAGTTGGCATCGCGACACCTTCGGCACAAGCTTTGGTGTCGGCTACTCGCTCTATTCCTGTTGTCTTTACTGCGGTAACAGATCCGGTTGGTGCGAAATTGGTTAAGTCGATGGAACAACCAGGCAAAAACGTAACTGGCCTGTCTGATCTTTCACCCGTTGCTCAGCATGTCGATCTCATCCAAGAAATTCTTCCTCAGGTGAAAAGCATCGGGGTTGTATTTAATCCCGGTGAAGCTAATGCCGTGACTTTAGTTGAATTACTAAAAGAAAGCGCAAAAGCAAAAGGCATACAAGTGGTTGAAGCGACCGCACTAAAAAGTGCTGATGTTCAGTCTGCGACTCAAGCGATTGCAGCGAAATCAGACATTCTTTACGCCCCAACAGACAATACAGTTGCAAGTGCGATTGAAGGGATGATTGTGGCAGCGAATCAAGCGAAGAAACCTGTATTTGGTGGCGCGACGTCGTATGTCGAAAAGGGTGCTATTGCAGGCTTAGGTTTTGACTACTACCAGGTTGGTGTACAAACCGCGGATTACGTGGCGGCGATTCTTGATGGTCAAGAACCAGGCAAGCTGGATGTAAAAGTCGCGACGGGCTCTGACCTTGTAATTAATGAAAGCGCAGCATCTAAGCTCGGTATCAAGCTGCCAAGTTCTGTGGTTGAACGTGCGACAAGCATGCAATAAGTAACGCTTTTTGGGGTAAAGACCGTCACGTTGGTTGGTAGACGCTTGCCCCAAAATTGATACTCGCCGGATTTCTCGTGTAGAGCATTCTGCTAGAGAAGAAGGGGAGTATACGTTAGAAGTCTTACGTTCAGGTTGGTATTAGCCAGCCTGAGCATGCAGAAAGGAGCAGTTATGTCTGCATTTGCTTTTTTTGGCGCACTCGAAATTGGCTTGATTTATGGCCTAGTCGCTCTGGGTGTGTATCTTACGTTCCGTGTTCTCGATTTCCCCGATTTGAGTGTGGATGGCAGCTTTCCAATGGGAGCTGCGGTGGCTGCAACGGCGATTGTCGCAGGTATTAATCCTTGGCTTGCGACAATAATGGCGATGATAGCTGGTAGTATGACGGGGTGGGTAACCGCTTTTCTGGCTGTTCGGTGTGGTATTTTACACCTGTTAGCTTCCATTCTTACCATGATCGCTGCATTTTCAATTAATATTCGTATTATGGGCAAACCTAATATGGCGTTGCTTGGAGAGGATACTATTCTCACTCCGTTTGAAGCATTGGGCGATGCGATGTTTATTCGCCCTCTGGTTGTTGGGGTCTTAGTTCTTCTTTCCGCTTTCTTTGTCATTCGCCTGCTGAACAGCGACTTTGGTCTTGGTTTACGAGCCACGGGTGTGAATGCGCGTATGGTTTCTGCGCAAGGGGCGAGCACTGGCTTTTATACCTACTTTGGCTTGGCTTTATCCAACGGGTTTGTGGGATTCGCAGGCGCGTTGTTTGCACAAACGAACAGCTTTGCGGATGTGACCTCTGGCGTGGGCACCATTGTCGTTGGTTTGGCAGCTGTGATTTTGGGGCAGACCCTTATTCCCGGGCGCAAGATTTGGGTTGCGGTATTTGCGGTCATCATCGGTTCGGTACTTTATCGCCTTGCAGTGGCTTTCGCTTTGAGCTCTGGCATGTTTGGTTTACAAGCTTCAGACCTCAACCTTGTTACCGCAGTATTGGTGGCTGTGGCGCTTATTGCTCCAAAGCTAAAACAGAGCATGAGAGCGAAACAACGCGTTACTGATGCTAAACAAGCGGCATCAAAAAATGGTTCTGGGGAGGCATTATGATCGAACTAAATAATATTCAGGTCACGTTCAACCCTGGGACGATTTTGGAAAATCGTGCATTGAAAGGCGTCTCTTTAGAGGTTCCAGAGCATCAATTTCTTACCGTGATTGGTTCTAATGGCGCAGGAAAATCGACGTTGCTTGGTGCGGTGACAGGTGAGACGCCGATGATAGGTGGTCAGGTGATCATTGATGGCAAAGACGTCACCAAGCAGACGGTTGCCCAACGTGCGACGCAATGCGCCCGAGTGTTTCAAGATCCATTGGCCGGGACTTGTGGTGAACTGACGATAGAAGAGAACATGGCTCTAGCGCACATGCGTGGTAAAAAACGCAGCTGGGGGTTGGCGCTCTCTACCAAACGTCGCAAGCTGTTCCAAGAGCGAATTAGCATCCTCGGTCTTGGTTTAGAAGACCGCTTGGGCGATAGCATTGGGTTGCTGTCTGGTGGACAACGACAAGCCGTTAGCCTTGTGATGGCGACGTTATCGGAGAGTAAGTTGTTGTTGCTTGATGAACACACGGCTGCGCTTGATCCTCGTATGGCGGCGTTTGTTATCGACTTAACTAAACGTATTGTCGATGAGTTCGATTTAACCGTGATGATGGTGACGCATTCGATGAAAGACGCATTAGCATGTGGCGATAGGACCGTAATGCTTCACCAAGGTGAAATTGTGCTTGATGTGGCTGGAGAGCAGCGCGCTAACATGCAGGTACCAGACTTGTTGGATATGTTCTCCAAAGTGCGTGGTGAAGAGCTGGCAGATGACAGTCTCTTGTTGAACTAAGCGGTATCCGACAAGTCACTACGCCTACTAAGTGTGATCCTCCTTGAGAAAATTGGCTGATATGTCAACTCGCAAGGAGGATTTCTTGTCTCTAATTCTTCAATAACATAGTGGCATATCCGATGACGAGGAGTGCCCATAATGAACCTGCCATTTATTTTTCATAGTCAAACTATTGATGGTTTAGCTTTTAATGACGAGCAAGTTACAGTCAGACTGAAAACCGAGACATTGGATTTTGATTCCGTCTATGTGCGTATTGAGCCGGACAATGAAGAATATCTGGTCGACATGGCTCAAGTAGGAACGGCTGGTGAATTATTACTATGGGAGGCATTGTTTCGACCAAATCAAGATCGAGATGTCACACATTATGTGTTTAAGCTCCTCAAAGACGGACAACAATACTGGCTCGATGCACGAGGCGTACAAAAGCGTATTCCACCCAAAGAGTTCCACTTTAAGTTGAATGTAGAGCATCAACCACCAAGCTGGGTCCAAGAGCAAGTTTTCTATCAAATCTTTCCTGACCGTTTTTCTGCTAGTAAAAGTGAGTCTGATATTCGCCACGCTTATGCTCAGTATGATTCTGCCTCGTTCGTCAAGGCGTGGGGAGACGCGGTAGGTTCTCACCAAAATACCGGGGCACGTGAATTCTTTGGCGGCGACCTCAAAGGTGTAGAACAAAAGTTGGACTATCTTGAACAGCTCGGCGTTACTGCGCTTTATTTTAATCCGATCTTTTCTTCACCAAGTAATCATAAATACGACACCACCGATTACTTCACTGTTGACCCTATGTTCGGCACCAATGATCAGTTTGCTGAACTGTGTGAGAAAATCCGTGGTAAGAATATGAAGATTGTCTTAGACGCGGTGTTTAACCACACATCAGTGCATCATCCTTGGTTTGATATAGAACAAAAAGGAGAAGGAGCGTATGGCAATCCGCAGTCAAAGTTCCGTGATTACTACTTTTTCGAAGGCGAAACCAATCACTACATTGGTTGGAAAGGCATTGGTAACTTACCGGTTCTGAACTTTGAAAATGAACAGGTGCGCGACTACATCTACCAAAGTGAAGAGTCTGTCATCAAGTATTGGCTGAAGCCACCGTACTTGGTTGATGGCTGGCGGTTTGATGTAATCCATATGCTTGGCGAAGGAGACGGCGCGAAAAACAATGCTCATTATGTGGCAGCGTTTCGTAATGCGACTAAGTCAGTAAACCCGAATGCTTATGTGTTAGGTGAGCACTTTTTTGAAGCAACGCAGTGGTTGCAAGGTGATCAAGAGGATGGGGCGATGAACTACTACGGTTTTGCTCATCCAGTTCGAGCTTTTATCGCACGACAAGACATTATGTACGATCCAATCAACATTGATGGTTTGGAGTTTAAAGCATGGTTGGACGAAGCCAGAGCAAAAATCCCATTTTCTAATCAGCTATCGCAGCTAAATCAACTCGATAGTCACGATACTGCTCGGTTTATCACACTGGTTGATGGTGATAAGCGTAAAATGAACATCGCGCTAGCAATGCTTATGACTTACGTTGGCACGCCTTGTCTTTACTACGGGAGTGAAGTCGGTCTAGAAGGAGGTCTAGACCCGGATAATCGTCGCTGTTTTCCTTGGAATGAAATCGAAAGTTCACAATGGCTATCGCTTTACCAACAATGGATCAAGATACGTAAACAATGTAAGCCTTTACAGTCGGGCTGTATTCAATGGCTGCATTGCACTAACAACCAGTTGGCGTACGCACGTGTACTAGGTCGTGAAGCAGTCGTTGTTATGATTAATCTCAGTGGTAATGAATGTTCAATCGATTTACCTATGTGGCAACTGGGCTTGGAGGTTAGCCAAGTTGTATCGTTGTTAGATGACACAGAACAGGTTGATTATAAAGGTCATATCTCTGTCAATATGTCTGCACAGAGCTGCAAATTATGGCGACTAAAGTGACACCACACTCTATATTGATTAAACTCCTTTAATATATAAACGGTCTCAAACAGCGCGCACACATTTGTTTGGTCTCTTGTTATCTGGTGCTGCATTGCATGCGTCACCAGATAACGAGTATCAATTTAATAGCAGTCATAAGAGACTATTGACCTTTCATATGTATGGTACTCAATGGTAAACCAAAGGCGATTTAGCCTCTCATTTGTCATCTTTTTTCCTCTGGCGTTATTTGTAGTGGTTTTACTCGTGACAACGAAAAATTACTATGATGCGGTTAACCGCTATATCGATTCTGAGTATTCGCGTATCGAGCGTGCAATGTCTCGCGGTATTAAAGTACTCACGGCTTTAGATTACAGCTTCACCAACTATACCAATTACGCTAACCCACTGTTTGAAGAACATAATTCTTTAGTCAAAGAAGGGCTTTGTTATCTTTGGCCTATAGATGTGTTATTACTCGAAAGTGTTTATAGTGAAGGGTTACCTGCGGTTGACCTTGATTATATGATCGTAGGGGACGAAAGCTTATGTCAGCAAGGTTCAACGATTAACCAGTTAGCTGAACAAAAGGCGGGTTTTGCGCCGTCATTGTCATTTCTGCACGATATTGAATCGCACATTGTTGGAATCCATTACATTGACAAGCGCGGTTACGTTATCTCCTCACCCGATACCTACGCAAAAAATTTCACAAGAGAGCTTTTGTCAACGCTAAAAGCCCGACCTTTTTGGCAAAAAACCGCGCAAGATAAAGTGAACATTACCTTGGCTGGACCAGGGCCTGTGTTGGACTCGATGGAAGGTCAAGTCATTAGTATGACGGTACCCGTCTATGAGAAAGGAGAACATCAAGGTGTTTTGTCTATTGATTTTGACATCAATACGCTCATGGCTTCGTCGCTAGGTCTTGTTGGTCAGTTTCATTTGGTTTCCAATTTACAATCCATTCCTTCAAACAGTACACGAATCAAACCAGTCGAATTAGAGCGATTGAGTGCGAATCACAGCATGTACTACGAGTACAACCTTTGGGATGAAGCTAAGAACCTAGCGGTTTTTGAAAAATACAGCCTTATTGTCGCACTATTTATTTACGTGCTGAGTACCGTCGTCTTGTTCTATGTGAATATGCATAGCGAGCGACGTTACTTTAAAGAACTGGCAGCAAGAGACCCAATGACCAGCTTATTGAATCGTCGAGGTATGCAAACCGTGTGGCGTAATAAGATGACAAAAAAACAGGTTGCTTTGGCAGTGTTCGATATTGATAACTTCAAGAAGATCAACGACACCTATGGTCATGATGTCGGTGATTCTGCAATTCAGCTTGTTGCAAAATGTATACGTGAAAATATTCGCCATACCGATGTTGCCTCAAGGTTTGGTGGCGAAGAGTTCGTTTTAGCTATTTATGACGAAGATTCAGAAGGCATTAAACTCATTTTAGACAGAGTAAAAAAAGCCATAGATGAGCGCTCGATACGCGTAACGAAAGAAGGCTTTACGATCTCTGGCGGTGTGGTGTTTAGTAAAGAGAGCCGAGTAGAAAACTTTGATGAGTTGTTTAAAGCGGCGGATGAAAAGTTATATCAAGCCAAAAGTACCGGAAAAAATAAGATTTGTTACTAGGATTTAGGTACTAAAAAGGACGAGATATTCGTCCTTTTTGTGTTCGGGAATTATGCAACCTGAGAGTTTAAGTCATCGCGGTAGCGTTGAATATGCTCAACAATTGGTGCGGCTTTGTTGAACGTTCTGATTTCTCTAAATAGGTCTTTTGCTTCAGGATAAGCCTGACGTAAGTAAGAGAACCATTGTTTTACGCGGTTTGGGTAATACAAGCCTTTATCGCCTTTCATCTCGAACTTGGAGTAATAGATGAGCAACTCAACCACCTCGGGCCATGACATTGGCTGGTGGTTATGTTTCACCATATTGCCTAAGTTAGGGATATTGAAAGCGCCTCGGCACACCATCAAAGAGTTAACGCCTGTCGTTTCAATGCAACGTTGACCGTCTTCATAATTCCAAATTTCACCATTCGCTATCAGTGGGATATCAAAACGTTCGCGAATTTGGTTGATGTAATCCCATTTTATCTCAGAAGCTTTATAACCACCTTGTTTAGTACGTGCGTGTACGGTCAATTCATTTGCGCCAGCAGACTGAATGGCATCGACAATTTCAAAGCAATCTTCAGGGTTCTCCCAGCCAAGACGAATTTTTGCAGTTACGGGAATGGCTTCTGGAACGGCTTCTCGACAAGCTTTAACCACACGGTGAATGAGCTCTGGATGTTGGAGTAGCGCTGCTCCACCTTTACTTTTGTTGACCATTTTGGCTGGGCAACCAAAGTTTATATCAATGCCTCTTGCGCCAAGGTTTGCCGCTTTAATTGCGTTCTCAGCCATCCAGTTCGGTTCTTGTCCCAACAATTGCACATGTACTGGCACACCAGATGCAGTCTGAGAACCTTGCAACAGCTCTGGGCATAAACGGTGAAACACATGATCGGGTAATAGCTGGTCGATTACGCGAACAAACTCCGTAACACACAGGTCATAGTCGTTTATCTCGGTCAGGATTTGGCGCATCAAATGATCTAAAACGCCTTCCATTGGGCCTAGTACAACTCGCATAGCTTGCCTAATACAGTTTGGTGGTAAAAAGGAGGGCGATTGTAGCGATGTAAGTTAAGTTTGTCATTAAAAGACTCGAAGCGCCCAATGCAGTCAAACACACAACGTTAGGTTACGTGCTTTTGAGCTCTGAGGTATAATGCCGCCAAATTTATGGGAAACCAGATGTCATGCAATACACATTGATTGAAAAAGGTGAAGTTCACGTCGATGAATCTTGCCTATTTATCGAAGGCGCAGTGTTAGCTGCGAATCTGACGACAAAACCACTCGTTCCTGAAAAGTGGTTAGAGCCGCTATTAGGTGAGGGATTCAAAGCGATTCAACCAGCTGTGGAAGAGCAAATTCACAAGCAGCATAACCGAATTCAACGAAACGAATATTCTGTGCTAGAGCTAACAGGCAAAGAACCTGAACAACTTGCTGATTTTGCCGAAGGCTTTATGTCTGTTTGGCCAATGATTGAAGAACAGTGGCAAGACGTTGAGCTCAATGATGGATTACAGCGTATGCTGCAAGCATTACTGACCACTTTGATGCTGGCTATCGATGAGCCAGCAACGCAGCAACAGATGCGCGACGCAGGTATTGAAACGCCACCGGCCCTGACAGATTTAGTCGACCAGCTTGATTTAATGGTCGGTGAAGTCGCGCTGGGCGCGGATGAGTTGATGGTAGGCAATAAAGCTCAAAGCCTAAACCCATTCAAAGGTATCGGGCGCAATGATCCCTGTCCTTGTGAGAGCGGAAAAAAATTCAAGCAGTGCTGTGGTCAATCACGCGGCTAAATCGAATCGCCGCGCTATCCACTTAACAAAAAGCCGACCAGATGGTCGGCTTTTTGTTAATTTTTACGCGTCAGTAGGATTAACGAATTGGATTAACGCGTTTTGCAGGGAAGAATTGTGCAATTACAATTAATGCCAAAGCGATTAAATTGCCTGCAAAAATTACGACTAACCATTGTGGCATTGATAAATCAAGGAACTGCCACACAACCTTAGAGCAATCACCATATGCTTCAAACATCCAAGGAACCCACTGATTGAGCGGAGCCCAGCTAGGGAATGTGACGAATAAATCGCAAGTCGCGAATGGTGATGGATTAAACTGGTAGTCAACGTGCTGCATCGCAAGTAACAAACCCTTGTAAGCACTTAATCCCCAGCCTATCAAACCTAGCCAGCGGAAAATTGGGTTCTTGGGTGCCAATATACCAACCATTGCAGCGACGCCCACTCCAATCATCGCGACTCTTTCATAAATACACATGACACATGGTGCAAGCATCATGACGTGCTGAAAATAGAGGGCACATGCTTCAAAGAAAACGACGAATAGCAGAAGCAGTAGCCACGATAAACGTCCCTTTGAAAACTGGTTAAGTGAATTTAAAATAGTCACGTTTTTGTTCCTGTCTGAAATAGAAAAAGCTCTGAATACTCAGAGCTTTTTATCGTGGATAAGTTTCCTAATCAACTCAAATTTTAGTGACCACCGGATACTACGGGAGTCAGATCACCACTATGAGGTAAAATCCAACCAGCTTCGTAGAAAGAAGCGGTTGCAGGCTCTAGGAAGAACATGATTCCCATCAGACCGACAATCGCAAGAACGACGGTGTAAGGCAGCGCCATGATAACCATTCGACCGTAAGACAGACGAATTAATGGAGCGAGAGCCGATGTGAGTAAGAATAGGAATGCCGCTTGACCGTTTGGCGTTGCAACAGAAGGCAGGTTAGTACCAGTATTGATTGCCACCGCCAGTAAGTCGAACTGATCACGAGTAATGAGACCCTCAATGAGTGCAGTTTTTACTTCATTGATGTAAACCGTACCAACGAACACGTTATCCGACACCATAGATAATAAGCCATTCGCCACATAGAACAGAGCTAGCTGAGTACCTTTATCTTCAACGGCAAGCACCGCATCGATGACTGGTTTAAACAGCTCTTGGTCAATGATTACAGCAACGATCGAGAAAAATACTGCAAGCAGTGCAGTGAAGGGCAGGGCCTCTTCAAACGCTTTCCCCATGGAGTGCTCTTCAATGACACCAGTAAATGCGGTCGCTAAAATGATCACAGAAAGGCCAATTAAGCCGACAGCCGCTAAGTGCAAAGCGAGTGCAACGATCAACCAAACCGCAATAAGACCTTGAACCCAGAGTTTTGCGACATCTTGATTTGTTCGCGTTTTACGCTCTTCACGGTCAAAATCGACGAGGATCTGACGAACGTTGTTAGGAAGCTTCGCGCCGTAGCCAAACACTTTAAGCTTTTCAACTAAAGCACAAGTGATGAGACCACAGAAAAATACAGGTAGTGTCACTGGAGACATACGGATTAGGAATTCACCAAATAACCAACCCGCTTGGTCTGCAATAATTAAGTTTTGAGGTTCACCAACCATCGTGGTTACGCCACCTAAGGCAGTACCTACACCAGCATGCATCAACAAAGAGCGCAAAAAGGCACGATAGTTTTCTAGGTCATCACGCGTTAGTTCAGTGATCGTGTCATCTTGTGTATGGTCATGGTCACCGATAGGGTTACCAGACGCTACTTTGTGATAGATAGAGTAAAAGCCGATCGCCACGCTGATAACAACGGCGATAACTGTCAAGGCATCCAAAAATGCAGACAAAAATGCCGCAGCAAAGCAGAACGCGAGTGATAGTAGGGTTTTAGAGCGAATGCCAAGTAAAATTTTGGTAAAAATGAACAGCAATAGCTGCTTCATGAAGTAGATGCCCGCAACCATAAATACCAGAAGTAGCAGTACTTCGATATTTGCTACTAATTCGTGCTTAACTTGCGCAGGGCTAGTCATGCCGATAGCAATGGCTTCAATAGCAAGTAAACCGCCAGGTTGTAATGGGTAGCATTTTAATGCCATTGCTAGCGTGAAAATAAATTCAGCGACCAACAACCATCCAGCTACAAATGGGTTTATTAGGAAGAATACAATCGGGTTAATTATTAAGAAGGCTATAATGGCAACTTTGTACCAATCAGGCGCTTTACCAAGGAAGTTCTTGATAAAAGCGTTTCCGAGCGATATCGGCATGATAATTCTCTTTATAACAAAATTATGAATAGACACTACAATAGTGCTTAAGTATCTGTTTGTTAGACTTATTAACTAGTCTTTAAAAACAATAACTTAGTAAAACAACAATCCTTTGTTTATTGTAGTCTTGCCAAGTTACTTCCCCTGAACTCAAGCACCGCTCACTTTCGACCGCAAACTCTACACTCAGGCATTTATTAGTCAATAACAAAACGTGATGCTACCGACTAAAATGACTTTTTAAATGTAATAACGCGATCAAAACAGCGTTACTATACCATGAAAGTCTTAAAAAAATCCTCTTGGATTTTAAATGACGGTCAGTGACGAGAAAAGGCAAATTAAGAAAGAATATTAACTGTGATATACAAAGTAATTTTTCATATTTTGAATATAAAAATGTGACACGGTTGTCTTTATTTCTCCGAGATTTGTGAGCTGTTTAATTAAATGAAAATTCATATTTTACTGCTTTCGCTCGCATGTTAGAGCCTCTTAAATTGACACAACATATAGAGTATTAACTCTATGTTATGTAGTCGTTTCCACTATTGATCGTAAATTTTCTCAAACCGCTAAGTAGTGGTATGATGAGTAGTATCGACCCTCAGAAATCAATATTGGATAAAAAGTAGAATGGTCATAAAGGCGAAAAGCCCTGCGGGATTCGCAGAAAAATATATTATCGAGAGCATTTGGAACGGCCGTTTTCCTCCAGGCTCAATTTTACCTGCTGAGCGCGAGCTGTCCGAACTGATTGGTGTTACTCGAACGACTTTAAGAGAGGTTCTTCAACGACTAGCCCGTGATGGATGGCTGACTATCCAGCACGGCAAACCTACGAAAGTTAACCAATTTATGGAGACCTCTGGTCTGCATATTTTGGATACTTTAATGACGCTAGACGTTGATAATGCGACAAACATTGTAGAAGATCTGCTTGCGGCACGTACCAACATCAGTCCTATCTTTATGCGCTATGCATTTAAAGCGAACAAAGAGAGCTCTGAGCGTACAATTAAGAACGTAATCGAATCTTGTGAAGCTTTAATGAATGCGGCTTCCTGGGACGAATTCATCGCTTCTTCGCCGTATGCTGAAAAAGTTCTGCAGAATGTGAAAGAAGATAACGAGAAAGATGAAGCGAAGCGTCAAGAAATCTTGATTGCTAAAACGTTCAACTTTTACGATTATATGCTTTTCCAGCGCCTAGCATTCCATTCAGGAAATCAAATTTACGGTTTGATCTTTAATGGTTTGAAGAAGCTTTACGATCGTGTCGGTAGCTACTACTTCTCAAATCCAGCTTCTCGTGAGCTAGCTCTGAAGTTTTACCATCAATTGCTCGAAACTTGTGAAAGTGGCCAGCGTGAACAACTACCAGTAGTGATTCGTCATTATGGTATGGAAAGTGCGTTGATCTGGAACGAAATGAAAAAGCAATTACCAACGAACTTCACGGAAGACGACAGTTAAGCGCTGACAAGTTGGATAAGCGAAAACCGCAGTGCCTTAGGCCTGCGGTTTTTTTGTTTTTATTTATAAGTCGGCGACGAACCAAGCACCAATAATAAGGCATGGAACGTTTATCCTGCTAGCGAGAGTCTGGGTAACGGTAGATATAATGACTCTACGACATCTGAAAGGACATGGTCGTAAGTATTGAAGATGGTCAATGACAAGTCCGATGTGATGCCATAAAGCTCTGCTTCTGTTAAGTCGACATGACTCCCTGTCACGTATTCATTTAGCGTCTGTATTGAGCGCGTGGAAGCAGGAGAGGTAATGCTAAGTGGAGCGATAACCGCTAGTTGGTTTAGCTTACGCATCATGACCGATGCATAATTTTTGAAACGCTCATTTCCGCCTTGCTCTCCTAAATCTTGAATGCTGATTCGTAACTGAGTCAGGGTCTCCAAGCTATCCATAATGTTTTGCCAGTTCATGTGATACTCATTATGCAAGTCATCTCTTTGCTCAACCGCTAGCCATGCGATGGTTACTTCATCCATCAAAAACAAGCAATGACGAATTAACTTACCATGCTCCATCTGGTTTCTTGCAACACTATGGTCATTCCATTGTTCAAGTAGTTTCCCTACTTTAATCTGTAATACGCGATACATGGGTTTGTTTTCAAACCGTGATGTTTCGACTAAAAGATGCAGCTTGTTAGTCAGAGCATCATGAAGAGCGTCCAATTTTTGTTGATCGTTTTGTTGGAATTGAAGCGAGTAGTGAGTAGCAGCTCGGTGGTGTCTCAGAAGGTGAACAACATCTCGCAACAATGTTAACAGCTGATATTTGCGCGCATGTTGCTGCTCTCGTTTAGAAGATAAGTGATATATTCCGGCTAAAATAGCGATGGACAATAGTGTGGAAATCAAAACAAACATAACCAACTCCTTGTTAGTGTTTGGACCTAACAAGGAAGATTGCAGTTTTGATGCCACTAATTAAATTCTATTAAAACAGTAATTTAGGATTGTGATGGGAGAGGTGCTGTACAAGTTTGGTGCACAAACTCCCCAAAAGTGTGAATTCAGTCAAAAAAAGTCCCCGCTGAACTGGCGAGGACTTTTTAAATTTGATTGTAAAGCTACAACTTACATTACGCGCATGCCAGGTTGAGCGCCTTCGTGTGGCTCAAGGATCCACAGGTCGCTACCACCAGGGCCTGCCGCTAGGATCATACCTTCAGACATACCAAACTTCATCTTACGAGGTTTTAGGTTTGCTACCATTACCGTTAGCTTGCCTTCTAGCTCTTCAGGTTTGTAAGCTGACTTGATGCCAGAGAATACCTGACGAGTTTCACCACCGATGTCCAATTGGAACTTAAGCAGTTTGTTGGCTTTTGGTACTTCTTCACAAGAGATGATACGAGCGATACGCATATCTACTGCAGCAAAAGCATCGAACTCAATCTCTTCAGCGATTGGTTCTTTGTCTAGCTCGGTTTGGCTAGCCTTGTTCTTTTCCGCTTCAGCTTTCTCTTTCGCCGCCATTTCTGCCGCCGCATCTTCTTTAGACGCTTCGATCATCGCTGCAACATTCTTCGGATCGATACGGTTGAACAGTGCTTTGAACTTAGTGATCTCGTGGCCTGTTAGTGGAGCAGCGATGTTTTCCCAAGTTAGCTCTTGGTTTAGGAACGCTTCAGTACGCGCAGCTAGCGATGGCATTACTGGTTTCAGGTAAGTCATCAGTACGCGGAACAGGTTGATACCGACAGAACAGATGTCTTGTAGTTCCTGATCTTTGCCTTCTTCTTTTGCTACAACCCACGGTGCTTTTTCATCAACGTATTGGTTAGCTTTGTCTGCCAATGCCGTGATTTCACGGATTGCACGACCAAACTCACGCGTTTCGTAAAGCTCAGCGATACGGTCAGCAGCAGCAACAAATTCGTTGTAAAGTTCAGGCTCTGCAAAGTTGTCAGACAGTTTGCCTTCAAAACGTTTCGCGATGAAACCTGCGTTACGAGATGCCAGGTTAACGATCTTGTTAACAACGTCAGCGTTTACGCGCTGAGTGAAGTCTTCAAGGTTAAGATCTAGATCATCGATACGGCTGTTTAGCTTCGCAGCGTAGTAGTAACGTAGACACTCAGGGTCTAGGTGCTCTAGGTAAGTGCTTGCTTTTACGAACGTACCTTTAGACTTCGACATTTTCGCGCCGTTTACGGTTACGTAACCGTGTACGAATACGTTGTTAGGCTTGCGGAAGCCAGAACCTTCTAGCATTGCTGGCCAAAATAGGCTGTGGAAGTAAACGATGTCTTTACCGATGAAGTGGTACAGCTCTGCTGAGCTGTCTTTTTTCCAATACTCGTCGAAATCTAGGTCGTCGCGCTTGTCACATAGATTTTTGAAAGAGCCCATGTAGCCGATAGGCGCGTCTAGCCACACGTAGAAGAATTTGTTTTTCTCACCAGGGATCTCGAAGCCAAAGTATGGTGCGTCACGTGAGATATCCCATTGCTGCAAACCAGATTCGAACCATTCTTGCATTTTGTTCGCTGTTTCAGCTTGTAGCGAGCCAGAGCGAGTCCACTCTTTTAGCATGCTTTCAAACTGAGGCAGGTCGAAGAAGAAGTGCTCTGAATCTTTCATTACTGGCGTCGCACCAGAAACCGCAGATTTAGGATTGATCAGTTCTGTTGGGCTGTAAGTCTCACCACAGTTGTCACAGTTGTCACCGTACTGGTCTTCAGACTTACATTTTGGACAGGTACCTTTTACGAAACGGTCCGGTAAGAACATCTCTTTTTCTGGATCGAACAGCTGAGAGATAGTGCGGCTAGAGATAAAGCCATTTTTCTTCAACTCAAGATAAATGTGTGACGCTAGCTCACGGTTCTCATCTGAGTGTGTGCTGTGGTAGTTATCAAAGCTGATATCAAATCCAGCGAAGTCTTTTTGGTGCTCTTCGCTAACTGCGGCAATCATTTCTTCAGGAGTAATACCCATCTGTTGCGCTTTAAGCATGATTGGCGTGCCGTGAGCATCGTCAGCACAGATGAAGTTTACAGTGTTGCCGCGTAGGCGTTGGTAACGAACCCAAATGTCCGCTTGGATATGCTCAAGCATATGACCAAGGTGGATCGAACCGTTAGCGTACGGAAGGGCACAAGTTACCAGCATTTTCCTTGACGGAAAGTTTTTTGGATCGTTTGCCATACTTAATATTCGCTTTTCTTGATAGGTATAAATAAATTTTGATGGATAATACTACCCCATGAACTGACTAACTCCAAGGTGTCAAACTGCGGAATGCCTTAGTTTTTTTGGGGTTCTGGTTGAGCCTGGACGGTGGTAGCATGACATCTAAAAGGAGGGCTTATGCATCAGTTCACTTCAAAACAAGATTTTTGTCACTGGTTTAACCAATTCCAACATCTACATTTGGTGGAAAACTGGGCAGATATTCATGGCGCAATTTCGATTACGACACAGGGTTCTATTGATATAACGTTGCCATTCGCAAGTAATGAGCTTCAAACCGTACTGCATGACTGGATCAAACAGCAGCAAGCCTCGGGTAAAGTGGCTGAATTCCCATTTAATATTCGCCTTGGAGTTAAAGCTTTAGAAACTCAAGTGGCTAACTCGGTTAAGGGTGTTAAGAACATCATTGCCGTCAGTTCTGCGAAAGGTGGCGTTGGTAAATCTACTACCGCAGTTAACTTAGCGTTGGCGATTGCTCAATCTGGGGCGAAAGTGGGATTGTTGGATGCAGATATCTATGGTCCGTCTGTACCTATGATGTTGGGGCAAGAAGATGCTAAACCAGAAGTTCGTGATGGCAAGTGGATGGAACCCATTTTTGCTCACGGCATCTATACTCATTCTATCGGTTATTTGGTGGATAAATCAGAAGCGGCGATATGGCGCGGTCCAATGGCTTCAAAAGCATTGTCGCAGTTATTAACTGAAACAGATTGGCCAGATTTGGATTATTTGGTGATTGATATGCCGCCAGGTACGGGGGATATTCAATTGACTCTGTCACAACAAATTCCGGTAACAGGTAGCGTGCTAGTCACAACGCCGCAAGATTTAGCCCTTGCCGATGCAAGGAAGGGAGCGGCAATGTTTAACAAAGTCCATGTCCCGGTTATTGGTGTTGTGGAAAACATGAGTTATCACATTTGTAGTCAATGTGGCGCGAAAGAGCATATTTTTGGTATGGGCGGAGCTGAAAAAATGTCGCAAGAATTTGGCTTAGCATTGTTAGGACAAGTTCCGCTTCATATCTCTATGCGAGAAGATATTGACGCTGGCGTGCCAACGGTAGCAAGACGCCCAGAAAGTGAGCATGCAGGGTATTATAAGCAACTTGCCGATCGCGTATGTAGCACGATGTTTTGGCAAGGCAAAGCAAAACCAGATGCGATTAGCTTTACAATGGTGAACTAAGTTTACTATGCCTGTTGGTTGATAATTGCACATTTTAACGTTTGCTCGGAGGTTAATCCTCTGAGCAGGCAGAAACTTATGACTAAACCCTAATTCCAACTAGTAACTATGGGGTGAACTCCCTATAATCAGGCAGTTTATCTTTTTATGTGACAAGAAATCATCATCGGGTGCAAACTAATGTCTGATAATAATCAATGCGTCATCGTAGGTATTGCTGGCGCTTCTGCTTCTGGAAAAAGTCTGATCGCGAGCACTATTTATAATGAGCTTCGCGCGAAAGTAGGCGATCATCAAATCGGTGTCATCACGGAAGATTGCTACTACAACGACCAAAGCCACCTAAGCATGGAAGAGCGAGTAAAGACGAACTACGATCACCCGAGTGCGTTGGACCACGACCTACTGTGTGAGCACCTAGAAAAATTGGTACGTGGTGAAGCAGTAGAAGTGCCTGAGTACAGCTACACTGAGCACACAAGAACAATTAACACCACCACAATGACACCTAAAAAGGTGATCATTCTAGAAGGTATCCTTCTTCTTACAGACCCTCGTCTTCGTGATTTGATGCATGCGACAGTATTTATGGACACACCGTTAGATATTTGCTTGCTTCGCCGTGTTAAGCGTGATGTGGAAGAACGAGGCCGAACTATGGAGTCTGTTCTTAAGCAATACCAACAAACAGTACGTCCGATGTTCATGCAGTTTATCGAACCTTCTAAGCAATATGCGGACATTATTGTTCCTCGCGGTGGTAAAAACCGTATCGCAATTGATGTATTAAAAGCTCACATTGCAAGACTTTTGAAAGCTTAAGCCTATAGACGGCTATATCGCTTTATTTTTACGAGAAGAAGTGGCACCTTAAGTGCCACTTCTTTTTTTGTTTTTAAATTAGTCAGTTGCAGGTTAAAACCAGACACTTTTCACGCTTTTGTGGAACTGTCAGCGGTAAATGGAGTCTGCGCTTATAATTGTAAAAACACTCGAGCAAGGAAAAACAAATGAAGAAACTGCTCTTAATTCTAGCAATACCGATTGTGGTCATTTTGGTCGCAATTTTAGCGTTAACCATCTTCGTCAATCCGAATCAGTTTAAACCCCTTATTGTTGAGCAAGCGCAAAAGCAAACGGGATTAGAGTTGGTGATTGAAGGGGATATCAGTTGGCAATTTTTCCCATCGATTGGCTTTGAGTTGGGACATACAGAGTTGCGAAACCCACAAGGCTTTAGTAAACCCAATTTATTCAAAGTTGATACCGTTGGTGTAGATATCTCTGTCATGCCACTTTTTAGTCAACAGCTTGAAATTGGAAACGTCACGCTTGATGGGGCTGAGTTCTACATTGAAACCAAGAAAGATGGCAGCAAGAATATTGATGCATTGACGAAAGCCCAAACACAACAAGCAGAGCAAGCGAGCGATACTGCGCCTACGCAAAATGGTGAAACGCAGCCTGCTGGCTCTGATTGGAGCATTAATCTTGCTGGTGTTACGGTTTCTAATGGCTCATTAGAAATGCAGGATAAGCAAGCCGGTAGTTACACCAAACTTTATGATATCTCATTAAACCTTTCCGAATTCGCTTTTGACAACTGGACAACGGCTGATTTTGGCGTGAAGGGCGAAATGAACGACCAAAAGTTCACCGCGAAAGGTCAGGCAGACTTTAAGCTAGAAAAAGGTTTGGCAAACTACGCGCTAAAGAACATCAACTTTGATGCGACATACTCTGACCCTGCCAATAAAATTGAATCGGCAACGATCGGTTTAGACACGTTTGAATTCGATAAAGTAAATAACCTGACTTATGCCATTAAGGGTGACGCTGGTGGTATGAAGTTAGATATGCGGGGTGCTGGTCAACTTAGCGTGGACAAGGCTATCAGCAAAGTACAGTTGGATAAGTTAACTCTTAAATCGACTTTTGAGGGTGATGCCTTACCTCAGTCCCCGATGAAAGTCGACATGGTGTCTGATCTGTCTTTCGACCTAACGAAAAACCATCTGAGTTTTGTTCTAGAGAAGTTAACAGCGAATGCTATCGCCCTAGATGGTAAGGCAGATGTGACACTCGGTGATATTCCTAAAGTACGCTTTGCTCTCCATAGCCCCAATATCGATCTTGATGAGTTCTTAGGGTTAGATAAGCAAGCTGCCGAAGGTAATAAGCCTGCTTCTGGTGGCGAGAGTGCTCCTGCCGGACCTGAGGTTGAGCCTGATTTGTCTGCGTTGAAAGCGTTAGATGTAAAGGGTGACATTACCATCGACAAATTCAAAGCGGCAAATGCGAAGATGGAAGCGGTAAAAACGAGCTTCACTGTAAATCGTGGCGTGTTTGAGCTTACATCATTTAGTTCGAAGTTGTACCAAGGCTTAATCTCAGCGACAGCGAAGTTAGATGCACGCCAATCACCAGCGACTTACAGCGTTAAAAAGTCAATCAAAGGCGTGAAAGTTCAACCGCTACTTATAGACGTTGCTGAGAACGACAAACTTGAAGGGACAGGTAACATTGATGTGAATGTTACAGGTAAGAGTCTAACGCCTACCGGTATCAAGAAGAATCTATCTGGTACGGTTGTTATCAATTTTGCTGACGGTGCGGTGAATGGCATCAACGTTGCTCAGTTGATTCGTGAAAACTATGCGAAATTTAAAGGGCAAAAAGTTGAAGGCACCAATGAAGCTAAGAAAACAGACTTCAGTGCGATGACGGCGACATTGAAACTCAACAAAGGTGTAGTATCAACGGATAATATGCAAGCTCAGTCTCCATTGTTACGTGTTCGTGGTAAAGGTACCGCAAACTACATCAATGAAACAGTCGACTTTACTATCAGCACGTCAGTTGTAGGCAGCCTAGAAGGCCAGGGCGGTAAAGATATAGATGAGCTGAAAGACATCACGATTCCAATCAATGTGTCTGGTCAGTGGGCAGAACCTAAATTCAAGCTCGTATTCGATGATGTTCTGAAGCAGAAAGCTCAGAAAGAAATCGATCGTGGCGTAGAGAAGCTAACGGACAAAATCAAAGACGAGAAAACCAAAGATGCGGTCGATGGTTTATTGAAGAATCTTTTCAACTAACCGTGCGTGAAAATCAAAAGGGTTGGCATTTTGCCAACCCTTTTTAAATTACTCTGCGAGTGTTACCAATCGACGCCTTTGAGGGCTTTTACGCCAGATTCAAATGCGTGCTTTACATTTTTCACTTCAGAAACGGTATCGGCCATTTCAATCAGGGTTCGATGTGCGCCACGCCCAGTAATAATAACCGACTGCATTTTAGGTCTGTTGCTCAGTGCTTCGACCACTTCGTCTAAGTCGATGTAGCCGTAGCTCACCATATAAGTTAGCTCGTCAAACAAGATGACATCGATAGAGTCGTCTTGCAGCATGCGCTTACATTCTTGCCATACGCCTTGCGCTGCTTCGGTATCAGCGGCTTTGTTTTGAGTTTCCCACGTAAAGCCGGTTGCCATTACTTGGAATTCAACGCCGAGTTTCTCAAGTAGGTTGCGCTCACCGTTGTCCCAAGTACCTTTAATAAACTGCGCGACAGCACAATTCAAACCATGACCCACTGCGCGTGCGATCGTACCGAATCCTGATGTCGATTTACCTTTACCATTTCCGGTAATGATCAGTAGCAGACCTTTTTCCTCTTGAGCAGCAGCGATTTTTGCGTCTACCTGTTCTTTGACTTTTTGTTGGCGAGCTTTATGGCGTGCTTCTTTATTTTCTTCGATAGACATAATACTTCCTCAATTCCTTTTCGTGCTGTGCCCAAGCTAATTTGGGTTCATTGATTTATCTCGCTATGATAGACCAACATATCGTGAAGAAAAACCACCGATAATTCAGGGAATAAAATGAAGAAAATACTTGTTGTTTGTATGGGAAACATTTGTCGGTCACCAACTGGAGAGGCAGTGTTAAGAGTGAAAGCTCAAAAGCTAGGCGTTGAAGTAGAGGTTGAGTCGGCAGGTACAATTGGCTACCACGCAGGAAACCGACCGGATTCAAGAGCGATGGCAGCAGGAAAGCAGCGAGGCTATTCTTTTAAAGGAATGCAAGCGCGCCAAGTCACCATTGATGACTTTGAAAAGTTTGACCTTATATTAGCCGCAGATAAAGCAAATTTGGCCGATTTATTGGATATTTGTCCGTTGAAGTATCGACACAAAGTATCGTTATTTTTAAGTCATTCTGAGTCAGTTTACGACGAAGTCCCGGACCCATATTATGGTGGGGAAGATGGCTTTGAACTGGTGCTTGATTTAATCGAAGAGGCATCAGACGCAATTTTGAAGAAGCTATAATCGCCGTGCTTGAAGACAATAGAAAAAGGGATGAGCTCAGCTCATCCCTTTTTATTCGTGTTAACCCGCTAGTATGTCGGTTGCGACTTTGTAGCTTGGGTCTTCCTTCACGTTAATTTCAACCAAGCTGCCAGCTTTGTCCAAAAGTTTACGACAATCTGGGCTTAGGTGACGAAGGTGTAGCGTTTTACCTTGAGCATTGTAACGCTCAGCCAGTGTTTCAATGGCTTCAATTGCAGAGTGATCTGTCACGCGAGAGTCTGCAAAATCGACAATCACATCTTTTGGATCTTCAGGCGCGTTAAACAACTCCAGGAAGTTAGCCGCAGAGCCAAAGAAAATAGGGCCGTGAATCTTGTACTCTTTTGAACCTTCCTCGTTTAAGCACGTGTCGGCATAGATGTGCTTAGCGTGTTGCCATGCAAACATTAATGCAGAAACGATAACACCAACCGCTACGGCAACAGCAAGGTCAGTAAGAACAGTAACAACGGTCACAAGAACAATAACGAAGAAGTCTTGCTTCGGTACGCGGCGTGCTAGCTTAAATGTTGCCCATTCGAATGTACCAATGACAACCATGAACATCACACCAACCAGAGCAGCGAGTGGGATCATTTCAATTAGCGAAGAAGCGAATAAGATAAACATCAATAGAGCGATAGCCGCAACGATACCAGATAGACGGCCGCGACCACCTGAGTTTACGTTGATCATCGACTGACCAATCATCGCACAACCACCCATTGCGCCAAACACAGAACACGTCATGTTTGCCATACCTTGACCGATACATTCGCGGTTAGATTGACCACGAGTATTCGTCATCTCATCTAAAACTGTCAGTGTTAGTAGAGATTCAATTAGACCAATGGCCGCGAGAATGATCGCGTATGGAAGAATGATTTGTAGTGTCTCTAGTGTAAATGGTACCGCAGGAATAGAGAAGGTTGGTAGTGAACCTGCGAGTGTTGCAGCTTCATCACCAGACATTGTACGCAGGAAGTCAACAACAGTGCGAGTTTCCAGATCCAAGCCAACCACTAAAGCCGTCACCGTTACGATCGCAACAAGTGAAGAGGGTACAGCTGTTGTGATTTTTGGTAGAAAGTGAATGATTGCCATAGTCAGCGCAACCAAACCAAGCATTAGCAGCATCTGGTCTTGTGGTAGCCAAGTAAGCATGCCGTTGATGTCTGGCGCTTTAAACTGACCCAACTGAGCTAGGAAGATAACAATAGCCAGACCGTTCACAAAACCGATCATCACAGGGTGAGGTACGATACGGATGAACTTACCCAATTTAAACATACCAGCGGCAATTTGAAGAATACCAGCGAGCATGATGGCTGCGAATAGGTACTGGACACCGTGAGTCGCGACAAGCGAAACCATTACGACTGCCATGGCACCTGTTGCACCAGAGATCATGCCAGGACGACCACCGAAAATGGAAGTAATAAGACCAACGATGAATGCAGCGTAAAGACCGACCATCGGATCTACGCCTGCGACGAACGCAAATGCGACAGCTTCAGGAACCAATGCTAGCGCAACGGTTAAGCCTGATAGCACATCATTTTTTACGGAGTGCTTAGAAAATTGGGGAAATTCGAACATGTTTGTTTTTAAGTTCTCTTTGCAATGAGTTAAACCCGACACATATTCGTATTTGCACAAGCCACTGGAAGGTTGAATTTTAATCAAACATTGCAGTGTAAACCGTAGTATTAAAAGAGCAGCATCAGAATGGTGTCGAAAACTTGAGTCGGCGCATGCTACCGAAAAGTGTGATTAAGTTCAAGAATGATACGAATAATGGCGTACAAATGTGATCACGAATTGGTATTTATATGAACAATTTTTTGGGCAAATATGAAGATAAAAAAGGCTACCAGATGGTAGCCTTTAATTTATTTATGCCGTTAAGCAGTTGAACGTAATGATTTAGCCTAGTTAAAGTTAGGCTTTGTCATCTCTGCCGATGCACGGTTTTTAGCCACTTGGCTACCAGCACCTTTAGCTTGGTAACGTTCGGTTTTGAACGGTGCTGCTGCAACCGTGATTTCGCGTAGCTCTTGAGGGCCAGGTGCTTTTGTCATCGGTGCGCTAGCGTTTAGCTTAGCCGCAACTTTAATGGCTTCGACTTTAGGCTCTGGTTTATCTACTGGCGCTTCGGCCGCAATCTCTTTTTCTGCTTCAACGATAGGCTCTTCAGCAGGTGCCGTTTCTACAATGGCATCAACCGGTTCAGCATGTTCAGTTACAGGAGTTTCAACGATAGGCTCTACCGAGGCTGTTTCTATTACTGCTGATTCAGCTTTTTCTGTGATTACTGTTTCCACAGCAGGTGCTTCCACAACGGGTGCTTCTACTACTGGAGCTTCCACTTTCGCTTCAACGGTTTCTTGAACCTTGTGTTCAACAACTGGCGCATCTGTTACGACAGGCTGCTCGCGACGAATAATCACTTTACCCATTGCCATTTCTGGACACGCAAAGCCACCTTGGATTGTAGGTACTGCTGCTACAGCTTCTTCCTTAACTCGCTCTTCCTTCTTAGGTGCTGGTTTCGGAATGTAACGTGGCATTACTTTACCCATAGCCATTTCAGGAGAAGCGACACCTCCCTTACGTAGGCGGAACGGGTTAGGGCGGCGATCACGGCCACGGCGACGACGCTGGCCGCTTGCACGCAGGTGACGTGGCGAACGACGATTACGACGTTGCTTAGACTCTGCTTGCTTGTTGTCTTGCTGTGCCTCTACCGCTGCTTCTGTTGGCTTTTCAACTTTAGCTTCAACCGTTTCTTGAGTCTTAACCGCTGTTTCTTCGGCTTTCTTCTCAATAGCTTCTTGGTCCTTAACGCGTACAGACTTGTTCAATTTGCGACGTTGGCGGCGCTCTTTCACTTTTTCTGCTTTCGCATTTTGCTGCTTCGGTTTGCTCTCTTCTGGTTTTGTTTCAGTACGAGCTTCCGCTGCTAGCTGCAGACCTTTTTCCGCTACTTTTGCGTTTGCTTTCTGCTCTTGGGCTTTATCTGCCTGTTGAGCTTTAGGTTTACGCTTTTGGTTACGGTTTTGCGGTTTATTTGTTTGTTGTTGAGCTTCGTTTTGCTCATTAGCCTGCTCATCACGAGGCTTACGACGACGTCGGTTATCGCGATTGTCGCGGTTATCACGATTATCGCGCTGGTTGTTATTGCGACGACGATCGTTACGATCACGTTTGTTACGTCGATTATCGCGATTTGGTTTTTTCTCTTCCTGAGGTTTCTGTTCTTCTTTTGTTTCTTCAGAACCACCGAATAGGAAGCTACCAAGTGCTTTAAACAGACGGCTGAACAATCCAGGTTTCTCTTCTTGTTCAACGTTTTGTTCTTTCTTCTTCGCCTCAGGAGCTGGTTTAGCTGCTGGTGCAGGTGCGGTTTGAGACGGAGCCGCAAAGCCTTTAAGAACTGGCTCTTCAATTCGTTTTGGTTTTACGTCAACTTCCGCTGGCTCTTTACCTTCCGCTTCTTTCATTGCTTCCAGTTTTTTAGGAAGTAGGTAAGAAATCAGATCGAACTCTTCACCTTCACGAACACGGATAACTTCGAAGTGCGGCGTTTCCATGTCAGAGTTTGGAACAACCGTAATCTTCACTTCTTGAATGCGTTCGATATGGTTAACTGAACGACGTTTTTCGTTCAACAAGTAAGAAGCGATTGGCACAGGTACAACTGCGAGAACTTGCGCTGTATTGTCTTTCAGTGCTTCCTCTTCGATTAAACGAAGTACAGAAAGTGCTAGAGATTCGTTGTCGCGAACGACTCCAGTACCGCTACAGCGAGGACAGATGTGGTGGCTTGCTTCTGCTAGAGAAGGGCTTAAACGTTGACGTGACATCTCCAACAAACCAAAGCGAGAAATACGACCGATTTGTACACGAGCGCGATCAAGACGAACGGCTTCACGTAGACGGTTTTCTACTTCTCGTTGGTGGCGAACAGGTGTCATATCGATAAAGTCGATAACCACTAAGCCACCCAAGTCACGTAGACGTAACTGGCGAGCAATTTCGTCGGCTGCTTCTAGGTTCGTGTTTAGGGCTGTTTCTTCAATATCACCGCCCTTGGTTGCACGAGCAGAGTTGATATCGATAGACGTTAGTGCTTCAGTCGGGTCAATAACAATAGAACCGCCAGATGGCAGACGCACTTCACGTTGGAAAGCCGATTCAATTTGGCTTTCGATTTGGTAGTGGCTGAATAGTGGAACTTCGCCTTCATATTTCTTAACGCGGTTAAGGAAATCAGGGCGCACCAATTGAATGTGCTCTTTTGCACGTTCGTAGATGGTGTTGCTATCAATTAAGATTTCGCCAATATCACGACGCAAATAGTCACGGATTGCACGAACGATAACGTTACTTTCTTGGTGGATTAAGAATGGAGCAGGGTTAGAGTCCGCTGCACCTTTGATTGCACCCCAGTGGTTAAGTAGTACATTCAAATCCCACTCAAGCTCTTCAGCACTCTTGCCAACGCCAGCAGTACGTACGATTAGGCCCATGCCCTGAGGCAGTTCCAAAGTACTTAATGCGGCTTTTAGTTGAGTACGCTCGTCACCTTCGATTCGACGAGAAATACCGCCAGCACGAGGGTTGTTAGGCATCAGAACAAGGTAACTACCAGCAAGAGAAATGAAAGTAGTAAGAGCTGCGCCCTTGCTTCCACGTTCTTCTTTTTCCACTTGAACGATAACTTCTTGGCCTTCCGTTAGCACTTCTTTGATGCTTGGACGACCTTGGTAGGTGTAACCTTCAGGGAAATATTCGCGGGCAATTTCTTTGAGAGGGAGGAAACCGTGACGCTCGGCGCCGTAATCAACAAATGCGGCTTCTAAGCTTGGTTCGATACGTGTGATACGTCCTTTGTAGATATTCGCTTTTTTAGATTCATGACCTGGACTCTCGATATCAAGATCGAAAAGTCGCTGGCCATCAACCAGAGCGACACGCAACTCTTCTTTTTGAGTTGCGTTAATTAACATTCTTTTCATTGAAAATTCTCGTTGTCTTTTCTTTTATATCTTTCTTGTCGACTTGCCACTGTTTTTTCGCTCTTTCACGGTGCCTGATCCCATGGCTTGTATTTTGCAGCCTCCCGGCTGGAAGGGGATGCTCTCGGGCACTTCAGTCATCACAAGCCTCTTGTGGTTTCTGTTGGAAACGTAGACTTGTGACCCGCTATTTGGGCGGTAGGTACTCAACGTGAATATGCGAGGAGTAGGGTGGCAAGAGTGTTGAATTCGATGTGTCTCACGCCAATGCTGCACTCGACCTTCAACGATCTACTCACATTGCTTGAGGATAAATGATTGGTAATGAATAAAATGTAACCAAACCTTCCTTAGCAGCTGTGAACTATAGCAGTGCGCGTGGCTATCAGCAATCTGCTTTCACGCAAACGATAGAAAATTTGCCGCTAAACTCAAAATTTCTATTTTATAACTGGCTGTTTCATAAGCAATTGAGATGTGCAAACTGTTCAAGACAGAAAACAAATTGAGAACTTGATTGAGAGTTTTAATAATTTAAACAAAAGCTTGGCGAAATTTAGACCAGTATGTGCCACCGAGTGTTTCTTTTACGACAAGAATAATGTGAAGTCGCACGAAATTGAGTTTACAATACGGCTCATGAACGAAATAAGAACAAAAGTCCAGTTCGTCGACATTGACGAAGATATGGCGGGTCAGCGCATTGATAATTTTTTGCGCAACCAATTAAAAGACATTCCTAAAAGCATGATTTACAGAATTGTGCGTAAGGGCGAAGTGCGCGTAAATAAAAAGCGTATAAAAGCAGAGTACAAGTTAAAAGCAGGCGATCTCGTTCGTATTCCACCGGTTACCGTCGAGAAAAAAGATGACGATGTCGCACCAAGTACGAAACTTAACAAAGTCGCTGAGTTGGAAAATATGATTATCTTCGAAGATGATCATATGTTGATTCTAAACAAACCATCTGGCACCGCTGTGCATGGTGGCAGTGGTTTAAAGTTTGGTGCGATTGAAGCGCTTAGGGCTCTGCGACCTCAAGCTCGCTTTCTTGAACTTGTGCATCGTATTGACCGTGATACTTCAGGGATTTTGCTGGTTGCTAAGAAGCGTTCTGCACTTCGTCACTTGCAAGCCCAGTTTCGTGAAAAGACAGTAAAGAAGTTTTACTTAGCTCTTGTCATGGGGCAATGGAAAAGCAGTTGTAAGGTTGTGAACGCGCCACTGCTCAAAAACGAAGTGAACAGTATTGTTCGTGTTAACCCTAATGGTAAGCCGTCAGAAACGCGTTTTAAGATTTTGGAAAAGTTCGAACAAGCTACATTGATTCAGGCGAGTCCGATTACTGGTCGAACTCACCAAATCCGAGTTCATACGCAATACACTGGTCACCCAATCGCTTGGGATGATCGCTACGGTGATCGTCGCTTTGATGCTTATACAGGTCAAGTTGGTTTAGATCGTTTGTTCCTACACGCGGCAAACATCAAGTTCCAACACCCATCAAATGATGAGTGGATGGAAATCAACGCACCGATGGAACCGAAACTAGAAAAAGTGTTGGCGGGTTTAAGAAACGCGTAACCATGTTTTCCTCGCGGATGCAAAAGGGAGCCTGTGGCTCCCTTTTATCGTATTTGGGTTAAAGGACATCGAGTCCTTGAACATGCAACATATCAATCAAATCAATCAATGGTAGTCCGACAAGTGTGTTCGGGTCTTTACCAACTAATTTCGTAAACAAACAAATTCCCATGCCTTCGCTTTTAAAGCTGCCTGCGCAGTAAAAAGGTTCTTCCCTGTCGACGTAGCGTTCGATTTGTTCAAGCGTTAAATCTCTAAAGTGCACCTCGAAAGAATCAAAGCCGACTTCTGTATGGTTTGTGACGGTGTTATGTACCGCAAGACCAGTATAGAAAGTGATGACTTTTCCACTTTGAGCCAAAAGTTGATTTATCGCGTTATCTCTATTTAAAGGCTTGCCAACGATTTCACCATTAATGACACAAACTTGGTCACTGCCGATAACTAAACTTGCTTTATCCGTCTGGCAAGATATTGCTTTCTCTTGGGCCAGTCTCTGCACAAGTTCAGTTGGCGTTTCTTGGTCAAAAGGTGTTTCATCGCAATCAGGTGGTAAACAAACGAATGGTAGTGAGAGCTTTTCAAGCAGTTGTTTACGAAAAGGGGAAGTTGAGGCTAAAACCAGTTGGTAATTTTTCATTTTGAATTACAATTCGTGGGAGCATTTCCAATAGGATAATCGATCAAAAATGATTCTGGCTAATGCTCTGTATGTTAAGCGTAAAAAAGTACAACTTTTTTGCCTTTTTCTTTGACTAATTTTGATTTGGAAGATAATATTCGCGCCCTATGCAAAAGGTAAAAATACCGCGAACGGTTGACCCAGCTAAAGCTGCACAGAAACGATTGGATTACGATGGCATCATCCAAGCTAGTCTTTTCAAGCGCTTAGTGGAAACAACTGAAGGCGTAAAACGCGACGCAGAAGTCTCATTGTCATTTGGGATGGATGAACAGCGACTCGTTGTTATCTCTGGTAAAGCTAACATCGAAGTCGATTTAGAGTGTCAGCGTTGTAATGAGGTATTCGCACATGAGTGCGAAGTTGAATTCCTTTCTACTCCTTACTACGGTGAGAAAACAGAACAGGAAGCACCAGAAATTTATGATTTGGTAGATCTAAATGAATATGGTGAATTAGACCTCATACAACTTGTTGAAGACGAGTTCATCTTAGCATTACCTCAAATTGCGATGCACGATGAAGCGGATTGTAGCGTTGATTCAAATAACATGGTTTTTGGTGAGATTCCTGAAGAAATTGAGGAAGAAAAACCGAATCCATTCGACGTTTTGAAAAGTCTGAAAAAGTAATAGGTGTGGTAGCCGATTCTTCTTCAGGTTTTTAACCCAATAGTATAGGAGTAGGGTCAATGGCCGTACAGAAAAACCGTAAAACTCGTTCTAAGCGCGGTATGCGTCGTTCACACGATGCGCTAACTACAGCTGCTCTATCTGTAGACGCGACTTCTGGTGAAACTCACCTACGCCACAATGTAACTGCTGAAGGTTACTACCGTGGTCAAAAGGTTATCAACAAGTAAGGTTGAACCTTTGCAAAGTATTACCGTTGCACTTGATGCAATGGGCGGGGATTTCGGTCCACGCGTAACAGTGCCTGCCGCCGTGCAGGCACTGTCTCATTTCCCAGAGCTAAAAGTGATTCTTATTGGTGATCAATCTCTGATCACGTCTCAATTATCTCAACTCGGTACCTCGACCAGTTCCCGCTTGACTATTCTTCACAGCGAGAAAGTTATCTCGAACTCAGAAAAACCTTCATTGGCGTTACGTAATAGCCAAAATAGTTCTATGCGTATGGCTATCGATTTGGTTTCTGAGCAGAAAGCGGATGCTTGTGTTAGTGGTGGCAACACCGGTGCATTAATGGCACTATCGCGTTTCATTCTTAAGTTACTTCCTGGCATTGAACGTCCTGCTTTAGTTTCCGCTTTACCGACGATTACCGGAAAGCGCACTTGGATGCTAGATCTGGGGGCGAATGTATCGTGCGATGCTGATAGCTTGTTCCAATTTGCTGTAATGGGCAGTGCATTAGCTGAAGAACACTTGGGTCGTCCTCCTCGCGTTGCTGTACTCAATATTGGCGCAGAAGAGATTAAAGGTAACGATTTAGTCAAACGTTGCGCAGAAATGCTTTCTCAGACCGATGCGATTAACTTTGTCGGTTATATTGAAGGTAATCAAATTTTGCATGATGTTGCTGACGTCATTGTTTGTGATGGATTTGTCGGCAACGTATGCTTAAAAGCCAGTGAGGGAACAGCTCAACTTTTTATCGAAAAAATTAAAACCAGCATAATGGCATCAACGATAAAGGGTTGGATAGCTAGAAAGTTGTTTTCTAGGCTGTTTAATGAACTAAAAACACTGAACCCCGACCAGTATAACGGCGCAAGTTTGCTAGGATTGCGCGGCATTGTCATAAAAAGCCATGGAAGTGCGGATGTATCTGCGATTGTCAATGCACTTGGCGAGGCAGTACACGAGGTCAAACGACAAGTACCAAGCCGTATTAGCGATCGTTTGGAAGCGGTTTTACTCGAGAGGCATTATTAGTCTTCATGTATAGCAAAATTTTAGGTACTGGCAGCTACCTGCCATCTCAGGTGCGTACAAACGCAGATCTAGAGAAAATGGTAGATACAAGTGATGAGTGGATCGTTGCTCGCACGGGTATTAAAGAGCGTCGAATTGCTGCAGAAAACGAAACTGTAGCAGACATGGCATTCTACGCAGCTGAAAACGCTATCGATATGGCGGGTATTGATAAAAACGATATCGACCTGATTATCGTAGCCACAACGAGCAGTAGCCATACTTTCCCTTCATCTGCGTGTCAGGTGCAGGCAAAGCTTGGCATTAAAGGTTGTCCAGCTTTTGACTTAGCCGCTGCTTGTTCTGGTTTTGTGTACGCATTATCTGTTGCAGACCAACATATCAAATCTGGTATGTGCAAAAACGTACTTGTGATTGGTTCAGATGCTTTGTCTAAAACGTGTGATCCGACAGACCGTTCAACCATTATTCTATTTGGTGATGGTGCCGGAGCCGTTGTCGTAGGCGCTAGCCAAGAGCCTGGCATTATCTCTACCCACATATACTCGGATGGTCAATTCGGAGAGCTTCTAAGCCTACCTGTACCTGTGCGGGGGCAAGATGCGGATAAATGGCTTCATATGGCTGGGAACGAAGTATTCAAAGTCGCTGTCACTCAGCTATCGAAACTAGTAAAAGATACGCTTGAAGCCAACAACATGCATAAGTCTGAACTAGACTGGCTAGTGCCGCACCAAGCGAACTACCGCATTATTTCAGCGACAGCGAAGAAACTTTCGATGTCACTAGACCAAGTCGTGATTACACTTGATAAACACGGCAACACATCAGCTGCGACGGTGCCAACAGCACTAGATGAAGCGGTACGTGATGGTCGTATTAAACGCGGTCAAACTCTGCTTCTTGAAGCGTTTGGCGGCGGATTCACTTGGGGCTCGGCCCTTGTGAAGTTCTAAGTTTCACAAGAATTCAAAATTTAAGGTGCACTTGGTGCATCTTATTTCTTTTTACTTTGCTTAAAGGAAAACAACATGAGCAAGTTTGCTATCGTATTTCCAGGTCAAGGTTCTCAAGCTGTAGGTATGCTTGCAGAACTAGGCGAACAATATGACGTAGTAAAACAAACATTTGCAGAAGCATCTGACGCACTAGGTTACGATCTATGGGCGCTTGTTCAAAATGGACCTGCAGAAGATTTAAACGAGACTTTCCGTACTCAACCAGCTTTGCTAGCTTCATCTGTTGCAATCTGGCGTGTATGGCAGGAACTTGGCTTAGAGCAACCAGCAAACCTAGCCGGTCACAGCCTAGGTGAGTATTCAGCACTTGTATGTGCGGGTGTTATTGACTTTAAAGAAGCCATCAAGCTGGTTGAATTACGTGGTCAACTTATGCAAGAAGCAGTACCAGCTGGTACTGGCGCAATGTACGCGATTATCGGTTTGGCTGATGATGCGATTGCAAAAGCGTGTGAAGACGCAGCGCAAGGCGAAGTGGTCTCTCCAGTAAACTTTAACTCGCCTGGTCAAGTCGTTATCGCTGGTAGCAAAGACGCAGTAGAGCGAGCTGGTGCGCTATGTAAAGAAGCCGGTGCGAAGCGTGCGCTTCCTCTTCCTGTTTCAGTACCTTCACACTGTGCACTTATGAAGCCAGCAGCGGAAAAACTTGCTGTAGCTCTTGAGTCTATCGAATTTAACTCACCACAGCTGCCAGTTATCAACAACGTTGATGTGGTTGCTGAGACAGATCCTGCAAAAATCAAAGATGCGCTTGTTCGTCAGCTACATAGCCCAGTTCGTTGGACTGAAACAGTTGAACTGATGCACGAACAAGGCGTAGAAAATCTTCTTGAGCTTGGCCCTGGTAAAGTTTTAACAGGTCTAACAAAACGTATCGTGAAAACGCTAACTGCAGCAGCAGTGAATGATATCGCATCGCTAGACGCTGCGAAGTAATCCATCAAGCGATAAATTTGCGATAAGAAAAGGAAACACAACATGATGAATCTAGAAGGTAAGATCGCGCTAGTTACCGGCGCAAGCCGTGGTATTGGCCGCGCGATCGCGGAACTTCTTGTCGAGCGAGGTGCTACGGTTATCGGTACTGCTACTTCTGAAAGTGGTGCGGCTGCTATCAGCGAGTATCTTGGTGATAACGGTAAAGGTCTAGCTCTTAACGTGACCGATGTCGAGTCTATCGAAGCGACACTAAAAACGATCAACGAAGAATTTGGTGTGATCGATATTCTGGTGAATAACGCTGGTATTACTCGTGACAACCTATTGATGCGTATGAAAGATGATGAGTGGAACGACATCATCGATACCAACCTAACGCCTATCTACCGCATGTCTAAAGCGGTTTTACGCGGCATGATGAAAAAACGTGCGGGTCGTATCATCAACGTAGGCTCTGTTGTTGGTACCATGGGTAACGCAGGTCAAACTAACTACGCAGCAGCGAAAGCGGGCGTGATTGGTTTTACTAAATCAATGGCTCGTGAAGTTGCGTCTCGTGGTGTAACAGTGAATACTGTTGCTCCTGGTTTCATCGAAACTGACATGACTAAGGCACTAAATGATGACCAACGTGCGGCAACTTTGTCGAACGTGCCAGCAGGTCGTTTAGGTGACCCACGTGAAATTGCATCAGCAGTAGTTTTCCTTGCTTCTCCTGAAGCAGCGTACATTACTGGTGAAACTTTGCATGTAAATGGTGGTATGTACATGGTTTAATGCGACAGTTTATGCAAAATAAGCTATTTTACATTGTGAAAAATAGCCTATAGTTGCAGTTAACTGTCATGAACTTGTCATGCTTATGCGCAAGATTTGTGCATGATTTAAGTCAAAAATGTATTGAAATTCGGTTAAATTCGCTAATTTTGTGGTTTGACCAGCAAGGACCCCCTTGCAACTTTCAATAGTTCGAATAAACTACGGAATCATCGCATTAGGCGAAATCTGTAAAGGAAAAGAAAAATGAGCAACATCGAAGAACGCGTAAAGAAAATCATTATTGAACAGCTAGGTGTAGACGAAGCAGAAGTTAAAAACGAAGCTTCTTTCGTTGATGATCTAGGTGCTGATTCTCTAGACACTGTAGAACTAGTTATGGCTCTAGAAGAGGAATTCGACACTGAGATTCCTGACGAAGAAGCTGAGAAGATCACTACTGTTCAAGCTGCAATCGACTACGTAAACAGCGCTCAGTAATTAGCTCTCCCAGGCGGTCTCCTAGACCGCCTGTGTTCTTTCTAACTTCTTCTATCCTCTCATAGAAATATTCAATTCCCGGAGAATTATATCGTGTCCAAGCGTCGTGTAGTTGTCACTGGCATGGGTATGTTGTCACCGGTAGGCAACACAGTAGAATCATCTTGGAAAGCCCTGCTAGAAGGTCAAAGTGGTATCGTAAATATCGAGCACTTTGATACTACGAACTTCTCAACTCGTTTTGCAGGTCTTGTTAAAGATTTCGATTGCACAGAGTACATGTCTAAAAAAGATGCTCGTAAGATGGACCTTTTCATCCAGTACGGCATTGCAGCGGGTATTCAAGCTCTTGATAACTCTGGCTTACAAATTACCGAAGAAAATGCGGCTCGAGTTGGTGTTGCTATCGGCTCAGGCATTGGCGGTCTTGACCTTATCGAAACTGGCCATACTGCATTAGTAGACAAAGGCCCTCGCAAAGTTAGCCCATTTTTTGTTCCTTCGACCATTGTAAACATGGTTGCAGGTAACCTATCTATCATGCGTGGTCTTCGTGGTCCAAATATCGCGATTTCTACCGCATGTACTACTGGCCTGCATAATATCGGCCATGCAGCACGTATGATTGCCTACGGCGATGCAGATGCGATGGTTGCTGGTGGTGCAGAAAAAGCTTCTACGCCTCTTGGCATGGCTGGCTTCGGTGCAGCTAAAGCGCTATCTACTCGTAATGACGAGCCTCAAAAAGCGTCTCGCCCATGGGATAAAGGCCGTGATGGTTTTGTTCTAGGTGATGGTGCTGGCATGATGGTGCTTGAAGAGTACGAACACGCGAAAGCACGTGGCGCGAAGATTTACGCAGAACTGGTTGGTTTTGGTATGTCTGGTGATGCTTACCACATGACATCTCCAAGCGAAGACGGCTCTGGTGGTGCACTTGCGATGGAAGCGGCGATGCGTGATGCTAACATCACAGGTACTCAAGTAGGTTATGTGAATGCTCACGGTACTTCTACTCCAGCTGGTGATGTTGCAGAAATCAAAGGCGTGAAACGTGCTCTTGGTGAAGAAGGTGCGAAGCAAGTTCTTGTGTCTTCAACTAAGTCGATGACGGGTCACCTATTAGGTGCTGCTGGCTCTGTTGAAGCAATTATCACGGTTATGTCTTTGGTTGACCAAATTGTTCCGCCAACCATTAACCTTGATGATCCAGAAGAAGGTCTAGACATCGACCTTGTGCCGCATACAGCGCGCAAAGTTGAAGGTATGGAGTACGCTATCTGTAACTCGTTTGGCTTTGGTGGTACAAACGGTTCTTTGATCTTTAAGAAGTTCGCTGAGTAACGCTATCTAACCTAATTTAGATAAGCGAAACTTGTATTCTAACGGCTCGATGCTTAGCATTGAGCCGTTTTGTTTTATTTGTTGTCTGCTAATTTGAAGGTACGTGAATGTTTTGGGTAAATGGAGTTCCGCAAACGCATGTAGAGCTAGGTGATCGCTCATTCCAATACGGTGATGGAGGCTTTACCACCATCCTGACCCAAAATGGAGAGTTGGTTTACTGGCAAGAACATACTGAGCGCATGAGTGCTTGCCTTGACGCTTTGAAGATCTCTTCACCTGACTGGAAAGTTGTGCATGATTGGGCAAGCAAAGCGGTATTATCTGACGCACGAGCGGGGGTGAAGATTCACGTTAGCCGCGGTATTGGCGGGCGAGGGTATAGCCCTAATGGGATTGAAGGCCCTATCGTGACAATTTCCAATTTTGCGTTTCCTTCTCATTATTCATCTTGGCAAGAACAAGGTGTGGACTTGGGCGTTTGTAATACTCGTCTAGGGATTCAACCTTTACTTGCTGGACATAAGCACAACAACCGTTTAGAGCAGATTCTCGCCAAGGCTGAAATCGACAATACAGAGTTTGCAGATGCAATAACGTTAAATGTGCAAAACCATGTCATTGAAACTACAATGGCCAACCTTTTTTGGGTTAAAGGTAATAAAGTATTTACGCCGGAGCTGACCTTATCAGGCGTTACGGGCGTAATGCGTCGTAAGGTGCTTGAGTTACTTAAAGTAAGTCATATTGAAGTCATCGAGGGGCGTTTTATACTTCCAGATTTGCTGAGTTCTGACGAGGCTTTCATGTGTAACTCAATATTAGGTGTCGCACCTATTAGCAGCATAGTGACATCGAACTCTAAGACTATATTTCCGATAGGAAAATTGACTCAACGACTGCAAGGGAATTTAACTACGTGATTAAAAAACTGTTGGCTTTTGTTGTGCTGATCGCAGTGATAGGCGCAGCAGCTGTTTTTTATATAATTTCTCAGGCTAAACAATACGTTGAAAAGCCTATTCTATTGGAACAACCTCAGCTGTTTACTGTAGAAAGTGGTACAAGCTTTCATCATGTCATGCGCGCCTTAGTTGAAGATGAGGTGATTGAAACATCGGAGTACATCCGTTTAATTCCTCACTTATATCCAGAATTGTTGCAAGTGCGAGCGGGTACTTACCAACTTGAGCCTGGTATGTCACTTTCGCAAACATTGGAGCATCTGAATACTGGAAAAGAATACCAGTTTGCGATCACTTTTGTTGAAGGCAGCCGCTTTTCTGAATGGGTAGATCAACTAAAAAGTGCTCCTTATTTAAAGCATGATTTAACCGATCTTTCAGAAAAAGAAATGGCTGCGAAGCTCGGAATTGAGAGAGAAAAGCTAGAAGGGTTGTTTTTAGCAGAAACCTACCATTACACAGCGGGTGCGAGTGAAAGCCAGTTATTAAAACGAGCGCATCGAAAACTCAATAAAATACTGGACGCTAGCTGGGAAGCTCGTCAAGAAAAGCTGCCATTACAGGATAAATATGAAGCCTTGATTCTCGCGTCTATCATCGAGAAAGAGACGGCTATTGATTCTGAGCGTGAGCGCGTCGCTTCTGTGTTTATCAACCGATTGAACAAACGTATGCGGTTACAAACTGATCCGACAGTTATTTATGGTATGGGTGACGCCTACGATGGCAACATTCGTAAGAAAGATTTGCGTACGCCGACACCATATAACACCTATACCATCAATGGTTTGCCACCAACACCGATTGCGATGGCTGGTGAAGCTTCCATTGAAGCGGCTTTGAATCCAGAAAGCAGCAACTATTTATATTTTGTAGCAAGTGGAAAGGGCGGACATGTATTCTCGAAATCCCTTGCTGAGCACAACCGTGCTGTTCGTGCCTATTTAAGAGAACTAAGAAAGAACAAATGATGAAAGCAAACTTTATTGTCGTTGAAGGCCTAGAAGGCGCGGGTAAAAGCACTGCGATTAAAACCGTTTTAGATACGCTAAAAGCGGCCGGTATTGAGGATATCGTAAATACCCGTGAGCCAGGAGGCACACCGCTAGCAGAAAAAATGCGCGCTCTGGTGAAAGAAGAGCACGAAGGCGAAGAACTTAAGGACATGACGGAGTTGCTTCTTCTGTACGCTGCACGTGTTCAGTTGGTTGAGAACGTGATCAAACCAGCTTTGGAAAACGGTCAGTGGGTGGTTGGTGACCGACACGATATGTCGTCGCAAGCTTATCAAGGTGGTGGCCGTCAGATTGACGCATCGTTAATGAAAAATCTCCGAGATACAACGCTTGGTGATTTTAAACCTGCTCTCACTCTCTATATGGATATTGACCCTCGTGTTGGGCTTGAGCGTGCACGTGGGCGTGGTGAGTTAGATCGTATAGAGAAGATGGATATTAGTTTCTTCGAGCGTACACGTGAGCGTTATTTGGAGATTGCTCATGCCGATCCTTCCATCGTTATCATTAACGCAGAACAGACGATTGAAGGCGTGTCGCGTGATATTCGGGACGCTCTAAACGAGTGGCTAGCTCGTCAATAAGTGAAACGTAAATTTAGGTGACTCATGTTAAATGATTATCCATGGCTACAGCCAATATGGGATAACCTCAAAGTAGGGTTAGAGTCGGACAGAATACCAGGTGCGCTTTTATTACAAAGCGAGCAGGGCTTGGGCATCGAAAAACTTATCGAGTTTTTTAGCCAAGCACTTCTTTGCCAAAATTACGCGAGTGAAGCATGCGGTTTTTGTCATAGCTGCCAGCTAAATCAATCTCAAAACCACCCTGATTTACACTGGATCAAGCCAGAGAAAGAAGGAAAGGCGATAACGGTGGACCAAATTCGCGCTTGTAACCGTCTTGCTCAGGAATCATCTCAGCTTAATGGTTACCGCCTATTTGTAATAGAACCGGCGGACTCTATGAACGAGTCGGCATCGAATGCGCTGTTAAAGACGCTAGAAGAGCCTGGGGCAAAGTGCTTGTTTTTGCTCGTTACCCACAATCAGGAGCGTCTGCTCCCAACGATTCGTAGCCGTTGCCAACACTGGGTTGTTGCGCCTCCGTCAGCGGAACAAGCGATGCAATGGATGCACGAACAAGGGGCGAAGCAAGTTCCTGCTTATGCCTTAAAACTGAATATGGGCTCTCCAATAAAAACATTGGATGCGTTAAATAATGGTGAGCTCGAAGCTTACTTGGCTTTTGAACGCAGTTTTATTAAGGCAATGTCTTCGCCTGTTTCAGACGTTTCTGAGTGTGCTTCTTTAATCGCTAAACACTCAGAGCAATCACTAGACTGGGCATGGTATTTACTGACAGATGCTCAGAAAGCGCAGTTTGGTGTATCAGAAGCTCAAATGCTTCCGGGCGCGACAAAGTTTCAACCGGACAACTATAACGGTTTGTACTCATCAGCGAAGGCGCTGATGAACCTGAAAGCTCAGGTGCAAGCCTTTCCTGGCCTGAACCTTGAGCTACTATCAATGAATTGGTTAATTGAATCACGAGAGGCATTATGTTCGTAGATTCTCATTGTCATTTAGACAAATTGAATTACGACGATCTCCACATCAATGTGGAAGACGTTATTAACAAAGCTAAACAAGCAAACGTAACTGAGCTACTTTCTGTTGGAGTAACGCTGGATTCTTTCCCGAAAATGATGGAAATGATCGAGCCTTATGACAATGTTTATGCTTCGTGCGGTGTGCACCCACTTGATGTTGAAAGCGACTTTTCGATGGACGTATTGCGCCACCATGCGTCGAATGCAAAAGTCGTCGCTATTGGCGAAACGGGTTTAGATTATCATTACAAGCCCGAAACGGCCGCGTTACAGAAAGAGCGCTTTGAGCAACACGTTGATCTTGCAGTGGAGCTCAACAAACCTTTAATTATCCATACCAGAAACGCACGTGCGGGTACTCTAGATATTTTGCGTAAGGGTGGGGCAGAGAAATGTGGTGGTGTTATCCACTGTTTTACAGAAGATCTTCCATTTGCTGAAGCTGCACTGGAGCTGGGGTTTTATATTTCTATCTCGGGGATTGTTACTTTCCGTCAAGCTACAGAGTTAAAAGAAGTGGTGAAGACTCTACCTTTAGAGAAGCTTCTTATTGAGACAGATTCTCCTTACTTGGCTCCTGTCCCTCATCGTGGCAAAGAGAATCAACCCGCTTACGTTGTCGAAGTCGCTTCTTATATTGCGCAACTCAAATCGTGCTCTCTTTCTGAAGTGGCACAAAAAACCACCGAAAACTTCCGAAATCTTTTTTTGCGATAAAAAAATAATAAGAGCATAAAAAAGGAGCTTAGGCTCCTTTTTTGTTGATAAAAACAACAGATACGCTCACGAGTTTAATGTTTACTAAAAATGTTGATTTAATAACATTCAAAAATCACAAATGTAATTTTGTTACTAAAAATAACATTGAGGCGTATTTTATTTACGCCTTAAAATTAATTATATAAATAATTAATTCTTTATAAAACAGTAATATAAGTACAATGCAAACCTTTTCATCGGCTGTTTTTGGGTGTGATCCAAGACTTGTTTTGAAACTAAATTTCGTAACTGTGTGGAAAGTTTGAGGGTCATCAATATATATTTAGAGCCGGAAAATATAATGCAGTTGTGGTTACATTTTCATTGGGTGCTAACCTTTAGGCTACGGGGGTGTGCCGTTAGTGCCCAAATAATACTTATAAATTTATCAGGAGCATAAACATGTTTAAGAACCTTTTTGCTAACCTGCAAAAAGTTGGTAAGGCTCTGATGCTTCCAGTATCAGTTTTACCAGTTGCAGGTATTTTATTAGGTGTGGGTGCTGCCCATCTAAGCTTTATTCCAGAGATCGTTTCTAATCTTATGGAACAAGCTGGTGGTTCAGTATTCGGCCAAATGGCACTTCTATTTGCAGTAGGTGTAGCTCTAGGCTTCACTAACAACGACGGTGTTGCAGGTCTTGCAGCTATCGTTGGTTACGGCATCATGACGGCAACGCTAGGTGTAATGGCGGGCGTTATGGGTGTTGAGAAAATCGATACAGGTGTACTAGGTGGTATCCTTGTCGGTGGTGTGGCTGCTTGGGCATTCAACCGTTTCTTCAAAATCCAACTTCCAGAGTACCTTGGCTTCTTCGCTGGTAAGCGCGCAGTGCCAATCATCACTGGTTTTGCTGCGATCATCCTAGGTGTTATCCTTTCTGTTATCTGGCCACCAATTGGCGGTGCAATTTCTGCATTCTCTGATTGGGCTGCACACCAAAACCCACAGCTAGCATTCGGTATCTACGGTGTTGTTGAGCGTTCTCTAATCCCATTCGGTCTACACCACGTATGGAACGTACCGTTCTTCTTCGAAGCAGGTTCTTGTGTTAACGCTGCCGGTGAAGCTCAAAATGGTGTACTAACTTGTTACCTAGTTGCTGATGAAGCATCTCGTGCTGCTGGTAATGGCTTCGGTCAGCTAGCGGGTGGTTACATGTTCAAGATGTTCGGTCTACCAGCTGCAGCAATCGCAATTGCTCATTGTGCTAAACCAGAAAACCGTGCAAAAGTAATGGGTATCATGGCGTCAGCTGCACTGACTTCATTCCTAACTGGTATTACTGAGCCAATCGAATTCTCATTCCTATTCGTTGCTCCACTACTATACGGTATCCACGCTCTACTAGCTGGTTCTGCATACATCGTTTCGAACACTCTAGGCTTTGTACACGGTACTTCTTTCTCTCACGGTCTGATCGACTTCCTAGTTCTATCTGGTAACGCTCAGAAGATGGTGCTAATGATTGCCGTTGGTCTAGTTTACGCAGTAATTTACTACGTAGTGTTCCGTGGTGTAATCACAGCGCTTGACCTAAAAACACCTGGCCGTGAAGATGAAACGGAAAGTGCAGCTGTAACTTCTGGCTCTGATATGGGCGGTGAACTGGTTGCAGCGTTTGGCGGTAAAGCTAACATTACTGGTCTAGATGCATGTATCACACGTCTACGTGTAGCAGTTGCAGATACAGCAGCTGTTGACCAAGACAAGCTAAAACAACTAGGCGCTGCTGGTGTTGTAGTTGTAGCTGGTGGTGTACAGGCTATCTTCGGTACTAAGTCTGATAACCTAAAAACTGAAATGGATGAGTGGATTCGTAACCACGGTTAATCGCAGTCATTCATAGTAATGCATAAAAGGAGGCTTCGGCCTCCTTTTTTAGTTCCTATTTTATTAACTGACAGTTCCTTTTTTAGTGTGATCCTAAACTCATCTTTACTTTTGTCAGCTTTTTCATACATCGAGCTTACCCATCGTTGACATATTGATATGCCATTATGTTTGAATAGCGAATAATGTTTTTTTGAATAATTGATAACGTGTATGAAGAACAAATTCATTTTAGTTTTGGGACTAGTTTCTAGTACGGCAATGGCGGCAAGCGAACCAACGGATCTATCAGTTGGTATGGCTGTCGATCAACAATTAAGTGTTGTTGTAGAGTTAGATAACAAATATCGTGGCATTATCGGAAACGATGGTATGGCGTTTGATTACATCGCTAAGCGTGGAACATTCGATCAAAACATGCCTGTGACTTGGTATGTCGGCGTTGGTGGCTGGTATGAATGGGATGACGAGTTTGGTGTGAGAGTACCACTTGGTGTGAACTGGGATTTATCACGCGGCTGGGACCTTTATGGCCAAATACACCCAGAGCTAGATCTTTACAAAGGTGCTGACTTGCAACTTGGCGGCGCCGTTGGCATCAAGTACAGTTTCTAGAATTGAACTAATGTATGTATAAAAAAACGCCGGTAACTACCGGCGTTTTTTTATATGGAACTTAACGTTCTATTGTTTATCCATGGCTCGCTTGATGCAAACGGCAGCGCCGCCCCAAGTGATACCTAAACCAATAACCATCATAATAATTGCGCTGATTGTCATTTTGCTGTCTCCTTGCGGTTCACTGCGTTGATCACTAGACCAAAGATAAAGAGTGCGGCGATAAGTGCCCAGCCTAAAGTTAGATCATAGCCACCGTAGCCTTCAGTAATTAGGGCGTATAGCTTGGTCGCTAAGATAATGGCGAGCATGATTGGTGTAACGAAGCGTAAGCAGATCTCGAACCATTGACCAACAGAGAAATCAGAGCGCTCGTTAACGTAATTACGTACTTCTGGCACGCGCTTCAATAGCCACGCCATCAAGACAATCTCAACCAGACCACCAACCATGATGCCAACGTTGTTCGCAAAGTGGTCTACTAGATCGAGTAGCAGCAGACCGCCATTGGTAGCAAACGCCATAGAGACAACGAAGCCAATACCAATCACAACATTTGCAGCTTTTTTACGGCTCCACTTCAGCTTGTCGATAATGGCTGAAGTTACGGCTTCCATAATTGAAATATGCGAACTTAGACCAGCAACCACCAGTGCAAAGAAGAAAAGTGGACCAAGAATATATGGGGCAGGTAGTAGGTTAATTGCCGCAGGTAAAGTAACAAAAGCCAAGCCAACGCCTGCAGATACCACCTCTGTTAACGGCTTACCTTGCTCTTGAGCCATGTAACCCAATACTGAGAAGATCATGATGCCGGCTAGGATCGAGAAGCCACAGTTGATCAACACGGTCATAAACGCGTTATTCGTTATGTCCGACTTTTCTGGTAGGTAGCTAGAGTAAGCTAGCATGATGGCGAAGCCGATACTTAGCGTAAAGAAGATCTGACCATATGCCGCTGCCCATACTTTCACATCCCAAATTTTGCTGAAATCGGGTTCGAACATGTAGTTCACGCCATCTAGAGCTCCTGGCAAGAAAATCATACGTCCGATTAAGAAAATCACCATCAAGAATAGGATTGGCATCATAATTTTAGATGCTCGTTCAATTCCTGATTTCACGCCTTTGGCAATGGCGGTGTAAGTAATTGCCCAAGCAATTACCATGGATAAAGCAATCTTCCATTGAATACTACCTAAGTCTGTTGGTGAGTTGTCACCTAGCTTTAGGTATTCACTAAAGAAAAATGCGTTGGTATCGGTTCCCCAACCTTGAGTGAACGACAACCCAAAGTAAGAAATCGACCAACCGATAACAGCCACATAGTAAACGGCAATAACTGCAGCCACACCAACTTGGAACCAGCCAAGCCATTCAAACTTAGAATGAATTTTCGCAAGTGTTTTTGGTGCTGAGCCTCGGTATTTTTGTCCCATACTGAACTCAAGGATCATAAATGGAATACCGGCAGTGATCATGGCAAAAATGTAAGGAATAAAAAATGCGCCGCCACCGTTTTCATAGGCCATGTATGGGAAACGCCAAATGTTTCCCAAACCGATAGCAGACCCAACTGCTGCTAAGATGAATCCCGCCCGGGATCCCCATTGTTCTCGCTTCATATTTGACTCCTATAAGACTCCCTGAGGAATGAAGCTCTCTACGTAACACAGTAATAATTGCGCAAACAGTTGGAAGAAAGGACCGCTGTTATCCATCAGCTTTTCTATCCTTAATTCTAACTTCTTATAATTTTATAGAGCTATATTCTGGATACTGTAAGAGAAAGTAGATTATTAATCTTAAAATTTTGATGTGTGTTTGATAAAACTGAAATATTTATCTGTTTTCACTGATCAGACTAACTTCTAATAATACTTAGCGCAATAGAATCTAAATGTTAATTCATATGCGTTGTCTGGTTTTAATCTTGTTAAATTTGGGTTTGATTGTGGTTTTGTGTGGGTGGTTGGTTGTTTGTCTGGAATAAATGACTGGAATCTAATAATTGCTTTGGTGTTTAAGACTATTTTGATGAATTAGGGCGTACGGCTATCTTTTGTGCACCTATTTAGATGATGCTTCGTTACTTTGCCAAACAATGGTGTTTAGACGATATCCTTTATCGGCTCTGTGCAGGACTCGTTCAGCGTTCTTTGTGACGAGTCCTACAAAGGAACATGCATAAAAATTAGAAGCGGAAACTAAAACCGACATTTGATTGGAATTGGTTCATCCAATCAGTATCGAACTTAATGATACAGTTTGAGCCGTCATTAGGTAGAGTACAGGCGCCAGATGTATCGTTATCAACGACCGTTCCTAACCACCTCAGTTGGGCTGTTAATGCAAAGTTCTTTGAAAATTCATATTCCAGCCCTGCAAAAGCGCTAGCCGAAAATCCGTATTTTTTGTCTACCCAATCCACATCGGCGTAAGAAGCGCCCAAACCTACACCGATATAGGTTTGCCAATTTTCTGCGACAGGATAGTACATGCTGCTTTGGAAGTGCAGATAATGGATATCTGCCGAGTTGGACAGCTTTTCAAGTTCCGTCGATTGATTGGAGTAAAACAATCCGATCCTTCCTTTTTCTAAGGGAGTCTCGACTGAAAGAGCGTAATTCACTGCGGGGTCGAGATCGTATGTATTACCACTTTCATCCTCTACTTGGCCGCCTCCTGTATAGCCTATGTATGGCGTAACGATGATATTCGCTTGTGCATTGATAGCAGTACTCATCATCATGATTCCTACTAGCCAGCTGAGTTTTTGGTTCATGCCCTATCTCCTTATTATGACTAAGCTAATTGTGATGGGTTAGTCAAAATTGCGCGACTAAATTAAGCAAGTCTTGAACATATTTCACACCGGTGTTATTAATTTGTTACATATTAAGGAGGTGTTTATGGAACACGATCTAAAATCCGCATTAATCATTGTGGTGACTGTTTTTGCAGTGCTTTTGTCATTTGGCATCATTGCTATTACAACAGCTTAAGATAACCACTTTTACCAAACGATTTAACAAAATGGCGTGAGCCTATGATACGTAACAGCGGTATAATCACAGAAAGCCATGCAGAGCTTGATGTAAAAGTTTATGAGCACTTTAGGCATGGTAAAACTGCTTTAGTCACGCAAGGTGGAGGGCAGAGAGGGATTTTTACCGCTGGCGTTTTAGACGCCTTTTTACTTTCCAACTTCGATCCTTTCGATGAGTTCTATGGCACCTCTGCCGGAGCACTTAACTTATGTTCTTACTTGTGTCGTCAACATGGCATGGGCAAAGCTTTTATTACCGAGCTGACAACGTCTCCTGAATTTTTTAATCTGTTTCGCTATATCCGAAAGCAGCAGTACTTAGGTTTAGAGTGGGCATTAGAACGGATTCAAGATTTCCCATACAAGCTTGACCTTGATTTAGGTCGTAGTGCATTGGGAAAACGAGGAGCGTTTGCTGCGGTAACGAATATAGAGACGCTATCAGATCAATATCTACCAATCTTGGATGACTCGTGGTTTAACACTATGCTAGCGACATGTGCGATTCCCAAGTTGTACCACGGACCTGTCGACGTAAATGGCAATAAGTTTGTTGATGGCGGCGTGTCTGCCTCTATCCCTGTTCAAGAAGCGTGGCGTCAGAATGCTCGCAACATTATTGTCATTCGCACAGAGCCGTTTTCAGAGATTGAAGCGAGAGCCCAAAGTGAAGTGGGGGATGTGCCTGTCGAATGGTATCGAGAGTCTATCAACTCAGTACAGCAATCATGGCAGCAAAAAGTGAATCAGTGGAAGCTGGATTGGGCGTCGTTCTTCCAACAAAAAATTAATGCAGCACATCAATCGAAGCTTGCAGGGAAAATGCTGTTAAATGGAGGTCGTTGGTTGTTCGGTGCCGATAACTTGTATCGTTTAAGTCATCTGATTGGTGAGAATTTTGATTCAGGTTTAGCCGACATGCTGATGATTCATTATCAAACATTTGAGCTCACTCAGGCCTTTATATCTGCTCCACCTGACGACACTTTTATTTTACAAGTTGCGCCTAAAGAGGGACTTCGTTCTTCTTCTTTGTTAAGTGACCAAGAGTCACTAGAGCATGACTATCAACTTGGGCTTCAAGCTGGGTTTAACCTAGTTCAACTCTATGACCAGCTGGATGTTGAAATTGATGGTAGAGAGAGTGCATAAACCTTCTTACGTTCACGATGTGCGCAATATACAAAGCATATAAATAAGGCTCCATTTTCGGAGCCTTATTTGCGGGTTCTTGTGGTTAACTCCAGTTAGGTATAACGACTACGCTTGTAGAATGCGCATGCAGTTGGTTGAGCCAACAACATCCATTACATCGCCTTGAGTAATAATGACTAAATCACCTTTGTGCAAGAACCCTTGCTCTTTAAGGCTAGTAATAGCTGCTTGAGCCGTTGGTAAACCCGCATCACTTTTTGACTCGAAATATACAGGTGTCACGCCTCGGTATAATGCTGCTCGATTTAGTGTCGATTCATTCCGTGATAAGGCAAATATTGGCAAGCCAGAGCTTAAGCGAGACATCATCAACGCAGTCCTGCCGGACTCAGTTAATGAGATCATCGCTTTAATTCCTTCCATGTGATTCGCAGAGTACATGGTTGCCATTGCGATGGTTTCTTCAGCGGTTTCGAAGGTTCTATCTAAGCGATAAGTAGATAGACTTGCCTCCGACATTTTTTCTGCCCCCACACATACTTCGGCCATGGATTTGACCGTTTCTACAGGATATTTACCTGCAGCAGTCTCTCCAGACAGCATCACCGCGTCAGTGCCGTCTAGAACCGCATTGGCCACATCCATCACTTCAGCACGCGTTGGCATTGGGCTAGTAATCATGGACTCCATCATTTGTGTCGCAGTAATCACGATACGGTTTAAACTGCGTGCGCGGCGAATCAGTTTTTTCTGGACACCTATGAGCTCAGGGTCACCGATTTCTACACCAAGGTCACCACGTGCAACCATCACTACATCGGATGCGAGAATAATGTCGTCAATAGACTCATTGGTCGCGACGGTTTCTGCTCGTTCGACTTTAGCCACTAACATGGCTTCAAGGCCTGCATCTCTGGCTAAGCGTCGAGCGTAATGCATGTCTTCGCCGTTACGCGGGAATGAAATAGCAAGGTAGTCTACTTGAATTGCTGCGGCGGTAAGAATGTCGGCTTTATCTTTCTCTGTGAGCGCATCCGCTGACAATCCGCCGCCTTTTTTGTTGATCCCTTTATTGTTGGACAGTGGACCACCGACAATCACACGGGTATGAACTTTATTACCCTCTACTGTAGTAACTTGCAGCTGAACGCGTCCATCATCGAGTAATAAAATGTCATTTGGTGAAACATCTTGCGGCAGTTCTTTATAATCTAACCCTACAGATTCTTGATTGCCTTCACCTTTTGGTAAATCACTATCTAATGTGAATTTATCGCCCACATTCAAAATGACTTGGCCGTCTTTAAACGTTGATACACGGATTTTAGGGCCTTGTAAGTCACCAAGAATTGCAACCTGACGCCCAAGTCTTGCTGCAATGGTACGGACTTTGTTCGCACGTTGAATGTGGTCTTCACTGGTTCCATGTGAAAAATTCATACGGACAACGTTTGCACCGGCTTTGATGATCTCCTCAAGTATATTGTCCTTATCCGTTGAAGGACCCAGCGTAGTGACAATTTTTGTTCGTCTTAATTTGGAAGTCATAGATTCTCCGATGAATGTGTGTGTAAAGGTAACTTGAACTCTATCCTTACTTTACGCAATCGCTCTCAAGGTTAGCCTCGTTGCTGAGCCCACACCTTAAAGCTACTTGAATATAAGTATATGCACAGAATGTTTATATTAAGAGTAACCCCGGTAAAACAGACAGATATTCGACAGGCAATGGCCTTATTGATAAAAATGCGCTGCTTTAAAGGCACTACTTCATAATTTAGTGAATAAAAATAAGTTATTTTTCAAACAATTTAACAGGAGTAGATTCTTCGTTATTTGATTGAATACACAAACAAACAGGTTTATACGTGATGCTTGTCACGGGGATTTATTAATTCACTTCACAATTAGTTCGCAAAGTAAAAAAATTGTCCCGTTATAGAATTTCGGAGTGCAAGATGTACATGGCTCAACCGGGCCATATTGATCATATCAAACAGGTCAATGCTGGTCGTGTATATAAACTAATTGACCTAAAAGGTCCTATTTCTCGAATTGATTTGTCCAAGCAGAGTGAGCTTGCTCCTGCTAGTATCACCAAAATCACTCGAGAATTAATTGAAGCGCACTTGATTCATGAAACGACAGTACAAGAAGCGACGAGTCGTGGTCGACCTGCTGTCGGTTTGCAGGTCAATAATGAAGGCTGGCAATTTTTGTCAATGCGTTTGGGGCGAGGTTATTTAACCATTGCTTTGCATGAGTTAGGCGGTGATGTACTGATCGATACTAAAATCGAGATACACGAGCTTGATCAAGACGATGTGCTTGAGCGCCTGCTTTACGAAATTGATGAATTCTTTCAGACTTACGCGGATCAACTTGATCGGGTTACCAGTATTGCCCTTACGCTGCCTGGTCTCGTGAACTCAGAGCAAGGTGTCGTTTTGCAGATGCCTCATTACAATGTCGAAAATCTTGCTCTTGGACCAGAGATATACAAAGCAACAGGCTTGCCAGTTTTCATTGCCAATGACACGCGAGCTTGGGCATTAGCAGAAAAGCTTTTTGGTCATTCTCAAGATAATGACAACTCCGTTCTTATCTCTATCCACCACGGTTTAGGTGCGGGCATCATTCTGGATGGGCGCGTTTTGCAAGGCCGTCACGGTAACATTGGTGAACTCGGGCATATTCAAATTGACCCAAATGGAAAACGTTGTCATTGCGGCAATATTGGCTGTTTGGAAACCGTTGCCAGTTCTCAAGCAATTCGTGAAGAAGTCGTAAGACGAATCGCTGATGGCGAAGACTCTATTCTTGCTAAACAAGAAGAAATGAGTATTGAGAGCATTTGTGAAGCCGCTGCAAACGGTGATCCTTTGGCCGTCGATGTGATTGAAAAACTTGGACGCTACTTAGGCTCTGCAATTGCTATTGTGATCAACTTATTTAACCCTGAGAAAATCTTGATCGGTGGTGTGATTAACCAAGCAAAAGATGTGCTTTATCCTGCGGTTCGTCGCTGTATCGAAGAGCAGAGTTTACCTGTTTATCACCAAGATCTTGAGCTGGTGGAGTCTCGTTTCTATAAGCAAGCCACAATGCCTGGTGCCGCGTTGATTAAGCAAGCGTTGTACGATGGTCAACTATTGATGAAGGTTGTGGAAGGTTAAGTACTTTTTAACATGATGATGTGCCTGGCTGTTGAGACTGCATTTGTAGGTGATTTAGGGTGAGACTTAACGGCTCACCCTTTTTGATCGCCTATTACTAGAAAGGGAATTTGAGTTATGTTGCATTGCTATATCTGCGCCATTCATGTAATTTCCTAAAAAGCTCAAGTAAATAAACAAAATGGCTTTCAATGTGCTGCGTGACTTTGCGTCTGATGCAAAGAGAAGTAATACGCTAAAACTGTTGTACTTTAAAGCTGTGCTCGAAAAGCCAAATATTTTAAGGTTATTTGGTTATATAACCTTGCTGTGTCTGTACTGATTTCGAGTAAAATAAGAATTATCCATAATTTAGGTAGTAGTATGTCCGGAGTGTTAAATACGGTTGACCAGCGTACAAACTTGGTTGGTGAAAATCGACTAGAGCTTCTGCTGTTCACTTTAAATAGTCGCCAATTATTTGCGATTAATGTGTTCAAAGTGAAAGAGGTCATCAAGCTTCCACCGTTAACCAAGCTCCCTGGGTCGCACTACAATATTCGTGGGGTTGCTTCTCTACGAGGTGAAGCGGTACCAGTGATTGATTTACGAGGCGCAATTGGTTTTCCTGCTTTACGTGGTGAAGCGGAAGAAGAAAATTTGATCGTGACAGAGTACAACCGCACGGTGCAGGGCTTCTTAGTCGGTCCGGTTAAAAACATTATTAATACGGCATGGACTGAAATTCAGCCGCCTCCTTCCACGTCTGGTCGCTCGAATTACCTCACGGCTATCACGCAAATCAAAGAGGGGGATGCCTCTCAAATTGTCGAAATTATTGACGTTGAAAAAGTTTTAGCAGAGATCGTGCATTACGACGTGACTATTTCGGAGGACATTCTCGATCAAGAACTGGCCCAAGCAATGGTCGGGCGTAATGTTCTGATTGTGGATGATTCCTCTACAGCTCGTAATCAAGTTCGCGATACGCTTTCTCAATTAGGTATGAATATCATCGAGTGTCGTGACGGGCTGGAAGCGTTAACGGTTTTAAAACGTTGGTGTGATGAAGGTAAAGATGTAGAAAAAGAGCTGTTGATGATGATTACGGATGCTGAAATGCCTGAAATGGATGGTTATAAACTGACCCATGAAGTGCGCCAAGATCCACGTATGTCTAAGTTGTTTATCACATTGAACACTTCTCTGAGCGGTAGTTTTAATGAAGCCATGGTACAAAAAGTAGGCTGTGATCGCTTTATATCTAAATTCCAACCGGATCTGCTGGTTGAAGTTGCTCAAGACCGATTACGCCAGATGCTTTCTAAAAGTGCATGATTAGATCTAGTGAAATCAGAGGGAGCGCACCTCTCTCTGATTTTTAACATCTCTCTCCTTAATTCCTCTGTACTAATGGAAATCCCGAGATTTACTTTGTAGATTGTTCAAGTAGTGCGTGCAATCAATCAACTTGCCAGCAATAACGTGCGTGACTTCTCCCTCTCTTTCAAGAATGCCTTTCACCATTAATACTTTAGCGCCTAAATACGCTTGCTTTTGGGCTCGTGCTGTCGCTTGCCAAACGACCACATTAATGTTGCCCGTGTCATCTTCTAACGTAAAAAATGTCACGCCAGCGGCGGTGCCTGGAGATTGTCTTCCTGTTACCACGCCTACCACTGTGACCAGTGACTTATGCGGCTTCTCTGCCAGTTGCATCATGCGAGTAAAGTGAGGGAGTTTGCCCGTTTCTTCTAATAATTTAATTGGATGGCGGCTAAGAGATAGTCCCGTGCTTGCGTAATCCTCAATTAAATTTTCATATTCAGAGGGTTGAGTCTGGTAGCTAACATTGGGTTCTTCGACCTTGTGAAACAATGGTAGGTCAGATAAGGAATCCATTGCTGCCCAGCGAGCGTTATAACGATTCCCCGATAAGGCCTGAAATGCATTGGCTGAAGCCAATAATTCAATGTCACTTCGGCTTCTTAATATCTGCTTTACTTCTTGAATCGTTCGGTAACCATTAAGTGGTTTGCGCTCAATAAGCCTTTGTGCGCTTTCTGCGTTAAAGCCTTTCACCAAGCGAAAACCAAGTTGCACGCCGAGCCTGCCATTCGGACGTGAGACGAGATGATGCTGATATTTTGAATGATTGACGCACACCGGCAATACTTCGATGCCATGTCGGCGAGCATCTTGTACTAATTGCGATGGGCTATAAAATCCCATTGGTTGGCTGTTCAACAATGCAGTGTAAAATTCGGCTGGGTAATAATATTTTAACCATGCAGAACAATATGCCAGCACTGCGAAAGACGCTGAATGACTTTCAGGGAAGCCGTACTCACCAAAGCCGCAAATCTGATCGAAAATGCGCTCAGCAAACGCTAAGTCATAGCCTCTCTCTTGCATACCATTGATCAGTTTTGGTCTGAATTTAGCGAGATCGCCATTCTTTTTCCATGATGCCATCGCTCGACGGAGTTGATCGGCCTCGCCGCCGCTAAACCCTGCGGCTACCATGGCTAGCTTGATGACTTGCTCTTGGAAAATAGGGACGCCCATAGTCCGCTCCAGAACGCTTTTTACTTCTTCCGATGGATAACTGACTGGCTCTTTGTGATCTCGTCGTTTTAAAAAAGGATGCACCATATCACCCTGAATAGGGCCTGGACGAACAATTGCAATTTGAATCACTAAGTCGTAATAACAAGCAGGCTTTAGGCGAGGAAGCATGCTCATTTGTGCACGAGATTCAATTTGGAATACGCCTATCGTGTCGGCTTTTTGGATCATGCGGTACACGTGTGGATCATCTTGTCGGCGAGTGATCTCGGAAATAGAGAGGGATCGCTGGTGATGTTTCTCGACCAGTTGAAAGCACTTTTTGATGGCGTTTAACATGCCGAGTGCGAGCACATCGACTTTTAGTAGCTTCAAGCTTTCTAAATCGTCTTTATCCCATTGAATGATAGTGCGATCTTCCATCGAGGCATTTTCAACAGGTACCAACTCATATAAAGGTCCAGATGAAATTACAAAGCCACCTACGTGCTGAGATAAATGGCGTGGGAAGCCAATGATCTCGTTGACCAATTGGATGAACTGCTGCCCTTTGAGAGATTCTGGTTGTAAGCCCAGTTCAATAATTTGAGCTTGCCAGCCTTGGCTGCGATCTCGGCGATTAACGTTCTTAATGAAAAAATCCAATTGGGTCTCTTCAATCCCTAGTGCTTTACCGACTTCACGCACGGCACTTTTAAAGCGATAGCTGATCACTGTTGCAGCAAGTGCTGCACGCTCACGGCCATATTTTTTGTAAATATACTGGATAACTTCTTCACGGCGCTCGTGTTCAAAGTCCACATCAATATCCGGCGGTTCCTTACGTTCTTTACTGATAAATCGTTCGAATAAGACAGCGATTTGTCGAGGATCGACGGCGGTAATTTCCAGGCAATAACACACCACAGAGTTTGCAGCGGAACCTCGCCCTTGGTAAAGAATGCCTTGCTGTTTCGCGAACATTACAATGTCGTGAATAGTAAGGAAGTAGTAGTGGTATTTTAGCTCTTGAATAAGCGCCAGTTCATTCTCGATGGTTTGATTGACTTCTGCTGGCACGCCTTCAGGAAAACGCAGCTTTTTACCGCGTTCGACCAACATACGTAAGTAAGAGTCGGGTGTGTAACCATCTGGGATCAGCTCGGTAGGATATTCGTATTTTAAATCGGAGAGCTTAAACTCGCATAAATCGGCGATGTAAGTGCTTTCTTCCAGCCATTCTGGTTTGTAAATCCGAATCAACTTTTTAAAAGGACGAAGTGCTCGCTCAGTATTCGAAATACGATCAAAACCGAGTTTATCGACGCTACACCCATGCTTTATAGCAGTAAGTACATGCTGTAATGGCAAGCGTTCAACATCATGCATGAGAACGCCTCCGCAGGCAGTTATAGGTAATTGAAATTCATGTGCTAACTGCTCGCAGTGCGCAATGTATTCAGTATCGTTGTTACTCAAATGGCGCTGAATCGCTACCCACAAACGATTAGCGTGGTGTTGATTGAGCCAGCGCCCCCAATAGTGATCACTCTCTTGATGTGTGGGCAGCCACAATACCAAACAATGTCGAACCGACATCAAATCCCATTCGAACAGTTGATAGTTGCCTTTTTCACTGCGTCTCCTTGCGTTTGTGATGATACGACACAACTCGGCATAAGCCTTGCGACAAGGGCAAAGCAGTACGATTTGGCATTCATCATTTAACCAAAACATACTTCCAACGATTTGTTTGATATCGAGTTTATGTTGTTCGATGGTTGCATGGGCTTTGACAACGCCCGCGACTGAGCATTCATCCGTTATAGCTAGAGCTTGATAGCGATAGAAAGCAGCTTGGAGTACCAGCTCTTCTGCATGAGAAGCCCCAGTCAAAAAAGAGAAGTTAGACTGACAAAATAGTTCCGCGTAACTCATAATGATCCAACAAAAATAACTGTCGATTTAACAAAAATAGCCATGAAGAAACCAGTGCTTGTGCTGATCGCGAAATATCCATAACCAGCGGCCTTGCTTGGTGTGTGCAATGTAGTAATCACGCATGATCTCATCACCATCCCACCACCCAGAAACTATTCGCTCAGGTCCGTGGACCAAAGAAACTTGTTCTTGCAATACAATGGGAGTGGGTAATTGCATTGCGGGGCGTAGTATGGAAGGTATGGCGTGCCCCTTTTTATCTGGAGCATCAGCAGGGCGATACTGACTGGCCTTTTCTGGTCTAGGATCGCAAGCAATATTGGGTTTTAAAACGGCACTTTTCCCCAATTTAGCTTGCAGTAAAGAGAGCAGCTCTAAAGCATTCATGTTTCCTTTCTGCCCAGCAAAGAGATCGCGTGATGCACTAAGAGGCTCACCTTGACGGATGACTTTTAACGTTAGCCCTGTGACTGGGCCATTAAGCGAGAGTGATTCTAAGCTTAAACTCGCTAACTGTTGCCAACGCTGACATAGGTAATCACCTTGCGCAGAAGTGAGTTGAAGGTGTTGCTCTTGTTTCTCACGCTGGTGGAGTGTTAAACACAGTTCAAAAGCGACCTTATCTCTTAATTTAAGAAAGGTTTCGAGTTGACGAAGTAATTTGGCCAACGGTTTTTCAATCCACTGAACGTTTTCGATCTCAAACAACAGCTCTAAATAAACTTGGAAGGATTCGGTAGGGTGATAAAGGTCGACAGGGTGTTTAAACTGCCCAGTCAGTCGACCAACGTAGTTCACCAAATCGATATCAAAGCGTCGTGCGATGTCTTGCAATGGCAGTTCAAGCAGGTTTTGCAATGTGGTGACGCCTACACGTTGTAACTTCTCTACGGTAGCGCTTGATAAATCTGCCAGTGTTAACGGTAATGGTGATAGGACTTTTTGTATGGCAGATTTGTCTTCACTGATGACGTTCGCTCCTGATATTGCCATCAATTTGGCAGCAAAAGGCGAAAAACCACATCCGAATTGAAAACTCAGTTTCAGCTCCGATAAGTGAGCTCTGACTTTATTCCAATAGTTTTCAAGCCCTTCATACAGAGCGAGCATTGGAGTAGCACGCAGTAAAATACCTTGGTTTGGCATCAACACAACGTCAGATGTGATCAAATACAACCACTGGGCTACCTCTTGTAATTTATTTAATTCGGTTTGTGGATGATAAGGATGCACTTGTAAATCTCGACACAAGGACGCAGCACTGCCTAAGCCCATACCAGGCTTAATGCCTTGTTGTTCGGCAATCTCGTTGTATTGAAGAATCTGGCAACGTTGGCTTTCGACAATCACCACGGGTTGTTCTTGGTTATCACCAAAGAGTGCGTCTAGCTGCAGGCGAGGGAAGTGCAAGTAAATCCACAGAGACATATCACTAACCTTGGTTCGCCAGTGGGAAATTGACCACAGTCGAGTGCACAGTTTCAGATGATGGTTTCACCAGTTGCGGGTAATGGTGTTGGAATCCGATACTAACGCTACCTCTATTCCAGCCTCCTTTCCTTTTCAGCACTTCAACATGAATCCCTTGCTCGTCGCCTTTCAGTTTTAAACTGAGTGATACAGGCAAAGACAAGCGGTTGATAGTATCTGTTTTAAGCATAAAGAGAGGGCAAGTACCTTGTTCACTCGCTACCTGTAAGCGTTTCACTTGATGTATTTCAAGCTCTTCTTGCCATAACAAAACATTACTGCATACCCCACTTTTCAGACATTGCTCTGCAGCCCAAAGAGCGTCTTTGGGGTGAGTTGGAGTAACGACCCACACTTGGTTTATATCCAACCCGATGTAGTGTAAAAACAGAGAATTCACTAGCGCAGGTGGTTGAATAAATGCGGTCATACCATTGGTCTGAGTGGCTTTTAAATAGGGAGCGAGCAAACGCAATTCACCAATACTACCAATAGATTCCATCTCCACTACGCCATGAGGTGGAAAGCCTCCGCCGAGCAAATCATCTAATTCAGAAAAACCGGAACTAGTCTGCAACTGCTGAGGATCTGCTTTCGTTAAATTTGCTTGCCAAACAAGGTGTTGGCTTTTTAAGTTCTGAATAATATCTTGCATAATAAATACCTGTATATATGTACAGTATATTTCTGTGGGAGAAAGTCGCAAGATTTTTATGAAGAGAGAAATGAAAAAAGGCAGCGTTTGCTGCCTTTTCAATCGATTATGTGAGGTAACCTGAATGAGTTATTTACGCTTCGGTTGAGCGTCGATGCACTGACCGTTCACATCGGTAACCGCAGGATCCATTAAGTGCAAATATAGCGGCATGATATCCAGTGGCGTTTTGAGAGTATTCGCATCTTCACCCGGATATGCTTTTTCACGCATGCGAGTACGAGTGGCACCAGGGTTAATTGCGTTAACGCGGATCGGTGTATCACTCAGCTCGTCAGCTAAAACTTGCATCATGCCTTCTACGGCAAATTTAGAGATAGCGTATGGCCCCCAGAATGCGCGGCCAGAGTGGCCGACGGTTGAAGAGGTAAAGATAATACGCCCAGCTTCTGATTTACGCATCACAGGCAGTAATGCTTGAGTCATTAGCACTTCGGCTTTCACGTTGATCTGCATGATATCGTCGAAGTCTTCCTCTTTGATTTGATCAAATGGACACAGCGAACTCAAGACACCTGCGTTGTGTAATAGACCATCCAAGCGACCAAACTGTCCTTCGATTGTCTCTGCCATATCAATGTAATTCTGCTGAGTTGCACCCTTGAGATCCAATGGAATGATAGCAGCTTGTGGATAGCCAGCAGCTTCAATCTCATCATAGATAGATTCAAGGTTTTGCACATTTCTACCCAAGAGAATAACAGTTGCACCGTGCTCGGCATAAGAAAGCGCGGCTTGACGGCCGATGCCATTACCAGCGCCAGTAACAAGAATGACTTTACCTTTTAGAGCATCAGCTGAAACGGAGTAGTTCACGGCGATAAATCCTTATTATTGTAAGAGGGTCCATGATAGTTAATTGACGCTAAAAAACGCCTGTTTCTCAATGGAAAATCTTGGTAATCGTGACAAGATGGTTACAATACACCAATTCATGTGTTATACCAATTCCAGAACTTTCGTTAGGTATGCTATCAATCAGAACAAGTGGTTACAAACCGCGCTGCCTTCTCGCTGATGTTTCTGCGTAACATACTAACGTCATCTGAAATGAGATAAAGGAGCTCTCGTTGGAATTTTTATTAGATTATGGTCTGTTTCTGGCCAAAATTATCACGGTGGTTGCTGCGATAATTGTTCTGCTCATTATTGCAAAATCGGCTGGTGGCAAATCGGGTGCGGCGAAAGGGGAGTTAGAGATTACCAACCTTTCAGAGCAACACAAACAATCTGTTGAGCAGTTAGAGCATCATTTGCATGACGATGCTTTCATCAAGGCTCGAGATAAAGCCGTCAAGAAAGAAGAAAAAGAGAAGAACAAATCTCGCGAGAAAGAAATCAAACAAGCGAGCAAAGACGGTTCATTAGATAGCAAGCGTGAACCACACCTATTTGTTCTTGATTTCAACGGTAGCATAGACGCAAAAGAAGTTGCGTCTCTACGTGAAGAAATCACCGCTATTTTGGCTGTCGCACGTGAAGGTGATGAAGTGTTACTTCGCTTAGAGTCTGGCGGTGGTATGGTTCATGGTTACGGCCTTGCCTCTTCTCAACTGGACCGAATCAAAGCCGCAGGTCTTCCTCTGACCATCTCTGTTGACAAAGTTGCAGCAAGTGGCGGTTACATGATGGCATGTGTAGCAGATAAGATTGTTTCTGCACCATTTGCAATTGTGGGGTCTATTGGCGTTATCGCACAAATTCCTAACTTCAACAAACTGTTGAAGAAACATGACATTGAGTACGAACAACTAACAGCGGGTGAATATAAACGCACGCTAACGATGTTCGGTGAGAATACCGATAAAGCGCGCGATAAGTTTAAGCAAGAACTTGAAGAAACACATGTCTTGTTTAAAGACTTCATCCGTGAGCGTCGTCCTAGTTTGGACCTAGACAAAGTAGCCACTGGTGAGCACTGGTTCGGTACACAAGCGAAAGAGCTTGGTTTGGTGGATGACATTAGTACATCTGATGATATCGTTGTTGCAGCATGCAAAGATAAAACTGTACTTTCTGTGCATTATGTACAAAAGAAAAAACTGGCCGACAAGCTAGCAGGTGTGGCGGGTAAAGTCGCTGATAGTGTTATTTTAAAGTTAGCTGAGCGTGGTCAAAAGCCGATTGTTTAATCGAGCTTAAGTTCATGACATTTAAAACGGCGAGGGCGGAAGCTCTCGCCGTTTTTGTTGAACTTTATGTTTATTGATGAATCCAATTACGCATTAGGTGTAATGCTTTACACGACATTTTTCCTCGCTCCAAAGACTGATTACCCGTATAATGTGCGCCTCGAAAACCGAGCAAATTGCTGAAAAGAAACTATTGGTGGAGAAGAACATGTCCTCTCAAACTCCGGTTGTAACCGTAGATGGACCTAGTGGTGCAGGTAAAGGCACTTTATGTATGTTGCTGGCGAAAAAGTTGGGTTTCCAACTCTTAGATTCTGGCGCAATTTATCGTGTACTTGCACTCGCTGCGATTCACCACGGTGTCGACACCGAGTCAGAAGATGCTCTTGTCCCACTAGCAACCCACCTAGACGTTCAATTTATCGCGGAAGGTGACTTAGTTAAGGTCATTCTAGAAGGCGAAGACGTGTCAGGGGAGCTTCGTAAAGAAGAAACGGGTATGGCAGCATCTAAAGTTGCGGCTTTGCCACGTGTTCGTGAAGCATTACTACGTCGTCAGCGTGCATTTGAGACCGCTCCGGGTCTGGTTGCTGATGGTCGTGATATGGGCACAATTGTATTCCCGAGTGCGCAAGCAAAAATCTTCCTTGATGCGAGTGCTGAAGAGCGTGCAAATCGACGCCTTAAACAGTTGCAAGAGAAAGGGTTAGATGTTAGATTTGCTGACCTTTTAAGCGAGATCCAAGAGCGTGACGACCGAGATCGTAACCGCCCAGTGGCGCCATTACGCCCTGCTGAGGATGCGCTTGTGCTAGATTCTACGTCGATGACTATCGACGAAGTAGTAGAAAAGGCACTACAATATATCGAATCGAAGCTAGCTGAGTAATAATACTCGACTAGGCTAAGAGCGTTGGTCGCAAGGATGATGACTGGCGAATTTAATAACCCCATGCGGTAGGATACCCGTGGAAGTTTAATTTATTGAAGATTAATTAAATGACTGAATCTTTTGCTCAACTCTTTGAAGAGTTTCTAAACGAAACAGAATTCCAACAAGGCAGCATCGTTAAAGGTACTGTAGTAGCTATCGAGAACGGTTTCGTTCTTGTTGACGCTGGTCTTAAGTCTGAATCTGCTATCCCTGCTGAACAGTTCAAGAACGCTGCTGGCGAACTTGAAGTTGAAGTTGGCGCTGAAGTAGACGTAGCTCTAGACGCTGTTGAAGATGGTTTCGGTGAAACTCAACTTTCTCGTGAGAAAGCTAAGCGTCACGAAGCTTGGATCGTACTTGAGAAAGCTTACGAAGAAGCTGAAACTGTTGTTGGTATCATCAACGGTAAAGTTAAAGGCGGTTTCACTGTTGAACTAAACGGTATCCGTGCTTTCCTTCCTGGCTCTCTAGTAGACGTACGTCCAATCCGCGACACTGCTCACCTAGAAAACAAAGAGCTAGAGTTCAAAGTTATCAAACTTGACCAAAAACGTAACAACGTAGTTGTTTCACGTCGTGCAGTTATCGAATCAGAGAACAGCGTTGAGCGTGACGAGCTTCTAGAAACTCTACAAGAAGGTTCTGAAGTTAAAGGTATCGTTAAGAACCTTACTGACTACGGTGCGTTCGTTGACCTAGGTGGCGTTGACGGTCTTCTACATATCACTGATATGGCTTGGAAGCGCGTTAAGCACCCATCTGAAATCGTTAACGTTGGTGACGAGATCCAAGTTAAAGTTCTTAAGTTCGACCGTGAGCGTACTCGCGTATCACTAGGTCTTAAGCAACTAGGCGAAGATCCATGGGTAGCAATCGCTAAGCGTTACCCAGAAGGTCACAAACTAACTGGTCGCGTAACTAACCTAACTGACTACGGCTGCTTCGTTGAAATCGAAGAAGGCGTTGAAGGTCTAGTTCACGTTTCAGAAATGGATTGGACTAACAAGAACATCCACCCTTCTAAAGTTGTTAATGTTGGCGACGAAGTTGAGGTTATGGTTCTTGAAATCGACGAAGAACGTCGTCGTATCTCTCTAGGTCTGAAACAGTGTAAAGCTAACCCATGGCAGTCATTCGCTGAAGCACAAGCTAAAGGCGACAAAGTTACTGGTAAGATCAAGTCTATCACTGACTTCGGTATCTTCATCGGTCTAGAAGGCGGCATCGACGGTCTAGTTCACCTATCTGACATTTCTTGGAATGTTGCTGGCGAAGAAGCTGTACGTGAGTACAAGAAAGGCGACGAGATCTCTGCAGTTGTTCTAGCAGTAGACGCTGAGCGTGAGCGCATCTCTCTAGGCATCAAGCAAATGGAAAATGACCCATTCAATGCTTACGTTGCTGACAACAAGAAAGGTGTTCTAGTTAACGCTACTGTAACTGCTGTTGACGCTAAAGGCGCTACTGTTGAAATCGCAGAAGGCGTTGAAGGTTACATCCGTGCTTCTGAAGTATCACGCGATCGCGTAGAAGATGCTTCTCTAATCCTAAGCGCTGGTGATGTTGTTGAAGCGAAGTTCACAGGTGTAGACCGTAAGAACCGCGTAATCAACCTATCTATCAAAGCTAAAGACGAAGCTGACGAGCAAGAAGCAATGGCATCTATCAACAAGCAAGATGACAATGCATTCGGTAACGCAATGGCTGACGCTTTCAAAGCTGCTAAAGGCGAATAATATACTCGCTTAAGCAAAAAAGGAGCCGCAAGGCTCCTTTTTTATATTTGGTCATATTTAAGTAGTAATACTAATGACAGTAAACTATCTTAATAAAAGGCATTTCTTCATTGCGCATTTTGCATAAAATTTGTCTAGAATTGTCAGCAAGTGTTTGTTGGAATTAGTATTACTTACTATAATAAGTGATAAAGATACTCAAAGAGGGCAACTATGACTAAGTCTGAACTGATTGAAAGACTCTGCGCTGAGCAAACACACTTATCAGCGAAAGAGGTAGAGGATGCTGTAAAAGATATTTTAGAGCACATGGCCTCTACACTAGAGAGCGGTGACCGTATCGAGATCCGTGGCTTTGGTAGTTTTTCTCTTCATTACCGCGAGCCTCGCGTAGGTCGTAACCCTAAAACGGGCGATAAAGTGGAATTGGAAGGTAAATACGTTCCACATTTCAAACCTGGTAAAGAACTTCGTGAGCGTGTAAATATTGGTTAATGCACTCTTATTAGTTTGAAAAAAGCGGCATACGTTTGTGTATGCCGCTTTTTTGTAATGTATCCAAGTTAGTCATACATCCAAGATCGTTTACTAATCTAATTGTGGATTCAGCCGTTTTCCTTGCTGCTTTCTATACCCAAATAACTTTAACTTCTAAGCATGTCTACAAACTAAGCATCTTGAGGTTACTTGGGTATAGATTATTGCTAATATACGTAGTCTGAAGAAGCATTTTCCTGCATAATCTTACCGACTTACTCCTAGAAGGGTGATGTAACATGAAAATTATAAAAATCGTTGCTGTTTTAGCTCTCTTTTTAATTGCATTGGCGTTAGGTTCCCAAAACCAAGAGCTCGTGACTTTTAACTATCTTCTAGCAAAAGGAGAGTTCCACTTATCTACGCTATTAGGTGTAGTATTTGTGGTTGGCTTTGCTTTAGCGTGGGTTATCTTTGGTAGCATCCAACTGAAAACTCAGCTACAGGTCCGTCGTTTAAAGAAAAAACTGAAAAAGTACGAACCAACTGAATCAAACAACGCTGCTGATAAGCCAGCCATTGAAAAACAGGCATAAGGATAAGGCTTAACTTTAATGCTTGAACTACTCTTCTTGTTGTTGCCTATAGCTGCTGCGTATGGCTGGTATATGGGACATCGCAGCGCTCAGCAAGACAAGCAGAAGCAATCTCATCAAATCTCTCGTCAGTATATGACGGGTCTTAATCTACTGCTCTCTGACCAATCAGATAAGGCTGTCGATCACTTTATTGAATTGCTCCAAGTTGATAACGAGACCATCGATACTCACCTTGCGTTGGGTAACCTGTTCCGGTCTCGTGGTGAAGTCGATCGCGCAATCAGAATTCACCAAAATCTTATTTCTCGTTCAGGCTTAACACTGGACCAAAAGAACCTCGCCCTTCAACAGTTAGCGAAAGACTACATGGTCTCAGGTTTTCTTGATCGTGCAGAGAAAATCTTCGAACAGTTAGTTGAAGAGCCAGATTACAAAGAGGCGGCTCTTCAACAATTAGTGACCATTTATCAGCAAACACGAGAATGGGAAAAGGCGATTTATTACGCGAACCAATTGGCTAAGTTAGGTAATAAACGCTCAAGGATGCGTGCAAATATTGCCCATTTTTGGTGTGAAATAGCCATGCTCGACCAAGCTGATGGGAATACTAATAAGGCAATACAGCATTTTAAAAAAGCGTTAGCGGAAGACCCGAAGTGTGTTCGAGCAAGTATTGCTTTGGGACGAATTTATCTAGAGTCTGAAGACTATAAGCACACCATCAAATATCTGACAGGGGTACTTGAGCAAGATAAAGACTTTATCAGTGATGTCTTGCCAACTATTGCAGAATGCTATCATCATCTGGGTCAGGAAGATGAACTTGTCGAGTTTCTGCGAGCTTGTATTGATAAGAAAGCAGGCGTATCAGCCGAGTTGATGTTGGCTCAATTAGTTGCTCATCACGAGAACGTTGGGGCTGCTCAAGAGTTACTGACGAAACAATTGCTGAAAAACCCAACCATGAAGGGCTTCTACCGTTTAATTGACTACCACATTGCAGAAGCAGAAGATGGTCGAGCGAAAGACAGCCTATCAACACTACAAGCGATGGTGGGTGAACAGTTAAAAGTGAAACCACATTACCGATGCCGGAAGTGTGGATTTTCTACCCATTCCCTTTATTGGCATTGTCCGTCCTGTAAAGGATGGGGGACGATCAAGCCAATCCGCGGATTGGATGGTGAATAATTCTTAATGCAGCTGGCAGAGTTTCTGTCCGCTGCATTTTTTTAACTTTTTATTTAATAAGAACCAAAACAGTTAGGAGATGAAATGATCGACCAAAAAGTTATTGTCGCACTGGATTATGATAACCAAGCAGATGCACTTGCGTTTGTAGATAGAATTGATCCTGCGTCATGCCGACTAAAAGTTGGCAAGGAGATGTTTACGCTATTTGGTCCTGATTTTGTACGTGAACTCCATAAACGTGGTTTCTCGGTATTCCTAGATTTAAAATTTCACGATATTCCAAACACCTGTTCGAAAGCAGTTCGCGCTGCGGCTGAAATGGGTGTATGGATGGTGAACGTACACGCGAGCGGTGGTGAGCGTATGATGACGGCATCACGTGAAATTCTTGAGCCATATGGTAAAGATCGTCCACTTCTTATCGGTGTAACGGTACTAACCAGTATGGAACAAAGTGATTTAGCTGGTATTGGTTTGAATGTTGCGCCTCAGGAGCAAGTGATTCGTCTAGCAACCTTGACCAAAAACGCAGGCTTAGATGGTGTGGTATGTTCAGCGCAAGAGTCCTCATTACTGAAGAGCGAACTAGGCCAAGAATTTAAGTTAGTGACCCCTGGTATTCGACCTGCTGGCTCAGAACAAGGTGACCAACGCCGTATCATGACGCCAGTAGACGCTATCCAATCAGGTTCAGATTATCTTGTGATTGGTCGCCCTATCACTCAAGCGTCAAATCCTGCAGAAGTGCTGAAGTCGATCAATGAGAGCTTATCTAACATGTAAGCACTGTCTCGATTGTATGGAGAAAAGTGAGGCTAAGATGCCTCACTTTTTACATCGAATGAAAATACTGATCGCGGTAAACAACCATTCCTTTTAACCAGCTATGTCTGATCATTTACTCGCTTTAACTGGTATATCGGGGCCAATTGAGATAAAGGTTCTGCGGTTTATTCTGAGTAAAGTAGGGCTTGGTACTATGCCGATCACACTTTTGTAACATAACTCACTGTGATGCCTCGAAAATGCAACCATGTGTTATTGATGGCTTGCGTTACAAATGTCTAAAGAATACTATGGCGAAGATGCATTCACTGCGTTGTAAGGTCTAGGATGACCTAGTGAAACTCTTTGAAATTAATATAGAAGCTGGCAGGACGTCACTTCATATTACGTTCCTATTATTTCCTATCTGCGTATTTTAAATCGCAGCTTTCTGTGAGCTTTCACACGCTGTCTTCCTTGTTACGACCTTAGTGCGCAAACACAACAAGGAAGAAACATGACTAAAAAACTGCCATTTTCAGTACTAGCAACACTGACCGCTGCCAGTTTTCAACTGAGTGCGGCAGAATTGCCAGCTGATATCGAATGGATTTCAAACAACAACGAACCTCTATTTGCCTCTGAAGAAGCGGTACGAGGTGGCACCTATCGCACTTACATTCAGAGCTTTCCGCAAACATTACGAAGTGTTGGTCCAGATGCGAACTCAGGTTTGCGCCAATACTTAATGGATGGTTCACCAAAACTGGCTCAGCGTCATCCAAATACTGGCAAATGGATCCCTCAACTTGCTAAGTCATGGGCATTTGGAGAGGACAACAAAACCGTATTCTTTAAACTCGACGAAACGGCCGAGTGGTCAGATGGTGAAAAAATTACAGCAGATGATTACGTCTTTATGATGAAGTACTACACGTCAAAAGACATTATCGACCCGTGGTATAACGACTTCTTCACAAACAGTATTGTGAGTGTTGAAAAAATTGATGACTACACGATCAAAGTCAATCTTGCTGTAGCTCAAAGTCATGACTCACTTATGGTTATGATTAACATGCCAAGTAATGGTTTTCAGCCTCGTCCTGAACACTTCTTTGAAGGAGAAAAGGACGCAAATAACGATGGCATGCCTGATAACTTCGTCAGAAAGTTTAACTTTAAATCTGAGCCAACCGCAGCGCCTTACTACATTGATCAAGTGAAGAAAGGTAAGAGCGTGACATTCAAACATGTCGGTGAAGATTGGTGGGGATACAACAACCGCTACTATAAAAACCGTTATAACGTTGAAAAGGTTCGCATTAAGGTAATTCGCGATCCTGATATTGCCATGAAGCACTTTGAGAAAGGCAACTTAGACTACTTTGAGATGGTGCTACCAAGCTTTTGGCATGACAAAACCAATAGTGATGTGTACAAAAAAGGCTATATCCAAAAGTACTGGGGCTTTAACGAAGCACCGCAAGGAGCTGGTGGTCTTTGGATGAACACAGCGATGCCGATGTTGGATAACCTAGAAGTGCGTAAAGGTGTTATGGCAGCCACTGACTATGACGGCATGATTGAAAACATCATGCGTGGAGATTATTCACGTAAACCGCATGGACTCGGCTTTGGTCATGGCGAATACGATGATCCTAACAATACACCGCCAAAGTTTGATGCTGATGCGGCGGTTAAACACTTCGAAAAAGCGGGCTTTGACAAAGTGGGCGCAGATGGTATTCGTGTTAACGACAAGGGCCAACGCTTGAGCTTTGCCATCACCTACGGATACAACTCTTGGACACCGCGTATTGCATACCTGAAAGAGCAAGCGAAACTTGCTGGTCTTGAGTTCACGTTAAACTTGGTGGATGGCTCATCTGCGTTTAAATACATTCTTGAGAAAAAGCATCAGCTAGCGTTTTTGAATATGGGCTCTGGTGAGATCCCTGCGTATTGGGAATACCTACACTCGGATAATGCAAATCGACCACAAACGAATGCTCACACCAACTACAGCAGCCCTGAGCTAGACAAGTTAATTGAAGCGTATGACTCTGAGTTTGATCAGGAGAAGCGTTACGACTTGTCGCATCAAATCCAAAACTATGTCAGCAAAGCAAATATCATCGTTCCTGGCTACATGGTGCCTTATTCTCGAGTTGCTCATTGGCGCTGGGTTAAAATTCCTAAAAACGGCATGACAAAAGCGACAGAATGGGTGCTTCATCCAATGGATATCGGTAATTTCTGGATTGATAACCAAGTAAAAGAAGAGACAGAAGAAGCGATGGACGAGGGTAAAACCTTCCCAGAACTAACGGTAATTGATGATCGTTACAAATTGTAAATCAGTAGTTTAGATAGAAAATGATAGCCCCGATAATGAATTTTATCGGGGCTTTCTTTTTTACTTAATAAGGTAAGACACTTCTAAAAGGTAGGTTTTTGCATCACCAAGCAAAGAGAACGCTCTATCGATGGTTTTAAATCGATCATCAAGCGAGTCGCTAGATATCAGCTGGCTGAATGTTTGCAACGAAAAAGCTTCGTTTGCTTTGAAGAACTGATGTACGTTTTCAAGCTGAACTTTATGAATATGCTCCACCTTATTTAGGGCGGTGGTTAAATCGGAAATGTTAATCGACATTGCTACTCGGGAACCTTATCAATAAGACCTATATGAGGTCATAGAGTGGGGTTTTATATTTTGCGACAGAGAGTAACACCGAAGAGCAATTTATAGTCTGATGAAGATCAATTTGCCTTATTTAAGCATCTGTAACGCGACACTAGACGTGTACCTAGAGCTAGTACAAGTTACAACGCTTGAATATAGGCTAGGGTTTCACCTGATCAAAAGTAAAAGCCAAGTCCGACTAAAAGCCCTTGAGAAGCTGTATCATATTCAAATACTCCCTCATTTTTGTAATCAACCCAGGTCGACTTGTAAGCTAAGTTGAGATCAGACCATTCGTTAAAACGATAACGAACACCAGTTTGAATGGCATAAGTGAAGTGAGTATCGTTGCCAAGTCCGGCGTCGATGCTGGCATGAAATCGCCAGTTTTCGCTCAATTCATCAATGAGTCGCAAGCCAACTAAAAAATCGACCCAATCTTCTTGTAATGACAGTCTATCTTCTAGTACCCGGTTATCATTACGATACAGCTTGCCGGTGATGTCATTGTCCCACCAACGTAATCCAAACATATAATCCAGTTTACCAAATGAATATTGTTCGCGTTGGAATGCCTTTGCTTCTAGAACACCTTGCCGTATTTCGATGTCCGCACGATAACGAGCGTTAGGCAGAGCGCCCTTGATATTATTAACATCACCACTTAAGTTCATGAAACTATAATCTATGTAGTAGCCCCACTTACTTTGGTAAATACTCTCGAATCGCAACATCGCCCCAATATCGAGGTGGTCTACGATGAACTTAGGATCGACATCCACCTCTGATGAAAAGCGACCAATACTGGTATCCCCGTGGATATTCAGTCCTAGCATGTACACTTCTATGCTATTTCGCCAACGAGATTCTTGTGTCTCGGTTGAGAGCGCTACTGATGTAGGTAATACAAGAATGAGTGAGGAGAGTGATAGCAGGTTACATGGTTTCATCCAATTTCCTTTTCGGCTTTTCGTCAGCTTTCAGCTTAGTAGAAGTCGCTACACTCTGCATAAAAAAGGGAAGCAACTTGCTTCCCTGTAATTAACATTGACTTAGAGTTGTTTGGCAATGTCTGAGGTTAGGCTTTCTAAGCCTATGGATAAAGCGTTGACGAGCGCTTCATAGCCCTCATCTTGAAGCGGCTGTGAGATTTGTATTGGCGCACTGTTTTCGACCTTACCTTCGGCATTAATGAGCAACCATTCTCCCTCAATTTCGATATTACCTTTGTAGCTGCCATTAAATTTATTTAACGTAAGCTGTAGTTTGGCTTCACCGCTTTGATCCAACAGATTATTCATTTCAGTCGGCCAGTAATGACTTTGCTTTTTACGTAGTTCCGCGACAACTCTCTGAGTGATTTGCTCAGAAATACTGTGCGCCCATTGATTGTGTTTTGCCTGAATAACTTTGGTCTCAGAGGTTCGATAAACAATGCCATTATCATTCAAATAACTCGCCAATGTCACTGGACGAACAACTAAAGTTGGGCGCTGAGCGATATCAGAAGAGCTCAGCGTCACTGGTTCCGCCTTAGGTAGAAGGTACATAGCTCCTTTAGTTTGCGGAGCGCTACTGCAACCCGTTAGACCGACAAATAGCGCGATAGACAGAAAGAATACTCGTTTCATTAGTTTTGGCCTTTAACTGGTATTGGGTCACTGATTTCATCTTCTCCAAACACGAGAGAGTTTGGCTTTTCGTTTAGCTGTTTAAGTACGGGTTTAAACTCTGTCATCACGCTTTCTAATTCTTTTAGCGTGGCTTCCATTTCGCTGTACATGGTTGAGTTGGGCCCATAACCATCGAGTGTTTTTTGTAATTGCTGTAAGCTTTGGCGAATATCTGTTGGAATCTCTTGCGTTTCTTTTTGATTCAAAAGTTTATCAATACTGTCCGCCACGCGTTCTGCTGAAGCTAACGTTTTTTCGGACGTTTTTAACGTTGAATTGAGAGAATCTAGCGTTTCTTCCATCGGTAAGTTATTAATCTTATTTAGGAAGTCGTTCACTTGGCGCTGAACCTGCGCAAAACCACCACGCATGGTTGGGAAAACATCTAAATCAGCAAACTTACTCGGTACGTAAGGCTCGTCGTTTGGATAGAAGTCGGCGTCAACATACAGTGCGCCTGTTAATAAGTTACCTGTTTTTAAAGTACCACGTAGTCCTTTAGCAAACTCACTCTTCAATTTATCTTTTAACATTGGTAAAGATTGGGATTGGAAATCGCCATAAACACGGCCGAGCTCGATACGTACCAATACAGGGATTTTTTTCGCAGAAAAGTTCTCTTCTGGGGTTGGAAGTCGCATTGGTACACGCATCACAGTACCAATTCTCAAGCCTCGATATTCGACAGGTGCCTTACGTTTAAGTCCTCGTACCGATTCATCAAAAAGCATAACGAATTCAATATAATCATCGTACATACCTTCTCGAAGTTGTTTAATATCATCGTACAAGCGGAAGTTGACCATATTTTCAGTGAGCTGTTCACCGGATTCAAGACCTGGAACGGTATCGAAGGTAACACCACCCGTTAGCATGCTCTCTAATGAGCCAAACTTGACTTCGAACCCTTCAGCGTTGAGCTGTAAATCTACGCCAGAATTCAGCCAGAACTTGGTACGAGTGCGCACTAAGCTGTCATAAGGCTTGAAAATAAAGAGTTGGTATAACGCTTTGCGAGTGTCAACATCAAAGCTGGTTTTCTCTACACGACCAACCGTAAAGCCTTTATAAATGACGGGGTCACCAACGCCTAGCTTACCAGCCTCGCGGTGTGTTAACACAAGGCGTAACCCCTCTGCATCAGGAGAGGCCACTGGGGGAACATCTAAGACCGTAAAGCGCTCTTTCTCTATCTTAGATTTACCCGGTTGAAGTTGGATATAAGCGCCAGAGAGCAAGGTCTCTAAACCAGAAACGCCATCACGGCCAATACGAGGCTTCACCACCCAAAACATGGTGTCATCTCGCAGCATGCGCTCTGCATCCTTGTTCATTTGTGCCTTAGCGATGATGTGATCGTAATTTTCACTGAGAGTGACTTCAGTAATCAGTCCGACTTTTACATTCAATGCTCGGATTTCGGTTTTGCCAACCTCAATCCCATCTGCGGTTGGCAGTTGGAGAGTAATTTGTGGGCCTGTACTGTTGATATATTGGAACAGCATCCACGCTCCCATGGCTAGCGCAAGGATCGGGACAATCCATATCGCAGAAATCTGCTTTTGCGGTTTTATTTGAGCGGTTACGTTGTTCTCATCACTCATATTTGGCTTTCTCGTTTAAGTTGTCAGAAATCGGCTCCTGCACTTCGTTTTGTGGCAATTGCCACAACAAACGTGAGTCAAATATCATTGCAGAAAGCATAGTAAAAATGACCACTGCCGCGAAAGAGAGCGCAGCAGGACCTGGATAAATCGCCATTAAGTTTTGCAGTTGAACCAGTGCAACTAAGATCGCGACGACGAAGATATCGATCATGGACCAACGGCCAATAAACTCAGTTATACGGTAGATCTTTAAGCGTGAAATACTCTCTTCGTGCGGAAGATATCGCGCTTTTTGCGCATTGTAATACAGCCACGCGAGTGCCAGCATTTTCGCCATTGGAATAAATACGCTAGCAAAGAAAATTACCATCGCAATAGGGTAAGAACCTAAATGCCAAAGCAATATTACCCCCTCCATGATAGTTGAACCTTCTGCATGTCCAAGACTTACGGTGTACATCATAGGGTAGAGGTTCGCAGGGATATAGAAAATGACTGAAGCAAACAAAAGCGCCCAAGCTTTTTGTAAGTTGTCTGCGGGGTTGTATTTGTGAATAGGGCTTTTACAACGAATGCAGTGTTGGTGTTTTTTAGCTTCAATAGGGTTGAGCTGGTGACACGTATGACAACCAATATGGTTGTGGTTATGGTGCGTATCACCCTCTTTTACATTAGATAGCTCGATAGCTGGAATAAAGTGCCCCCAGAGCCAGCTTTTGTCGACCATTGATATGCATTTGACTACCAGTACGGTATAAACGCAGAACGCCCAGAATGAAGTCCCCATTCCAATGTCTGCCAGAGAAGCGATTTTAATTAAGCTGACCAACACGCCAATCAAAAAGACATCCACCATTAACCAGGGTTCGACTCGAAACAGAAGACGGCATAAAACTTTTGCCATTCGTTGCTGCTTTTTAGAGGGGGTATGTTTACGTGCTTTTAATGCTTCAAGGTGAAGAAAGAGAATGAGGCCAACATAGATTGCAGGTAAAACGATAACTGTTGCGAGTAACAGCACACCCAAAAGCACATTTTGAAACTCAGCCAGCATTTTTGCAGCGTGCAACAAGGTGATTTCTTGCGACAACCCTTGCACGCTGAACGACATAAAAGGGAAAGAAATGCTTAGCACTAACATGATCAAACATGCCGATGATATGGCGATCACGCTTTGGTAAGGCTTGGCATTCACTTTAGTCAGCGAATGCGAACATCGAGGACATTGTGCTTTTTGCCCCTGTTCGATATCGGGAATGCGAACAACAAGGCCGCACTCTTCGCATGAAATTAACTGACGGGAATTAGGTTGAATACTCATCGGGTAGGTTTTAGATTCATTTGCTTTAAGAATACTCTTTTTTCACTAGGCACGCTTGTTTTGATTCAGGAGTTTACGAGTTTCTTACTTTTGGCATTAGAGCATATGGGAGATCTAAGACATAAACGAAGTCGCGTTTGGTACAAGATTTTACGGCGAAGATGAGTATGTTGGAAGTCGAAAATAATGTGATATTGCTTGTCTGTGGAGGGGTAATTACTTGTTTTTAAGGGTAAGTAATCCTGCCCAGATAATCTGAGCAGGGAAAAGAGTATTTTATTTAAAGTGGTTAGTTGTACTTTATTTGACCGTTCCGCTCTTAAAGGCATTGGCCCCGACTTGCGTACCGTTGAGCGTTTTGCCGTAATAGCCTTGGTGCTGGTGATATTTCTCCGCGTTTGCGGTGACATTGCCTTTGAATCGAGGATCTTGTGGACGCTCATGGCTGTTGACGTATGCTGCGACATCCCAAGCTTCTTGCTCTGTCAGCTGCACACTTTTCCCAAGCGGCATGTTTTCGTAAATAAAATAGGCTGCAGTGTTAATCCGGTGCATACCTGCGCCCCAGTTATACGCATATTCGCCCCAAAGTGGTGGAATGTATGAATGGTCGTTGGTGTCTTTGATGCCTGAACCGTCGGCGCGATGGCAAGTTTCACAGTTCTTTTCGTAGACCAATGCGCCTCGCTCTATTGATGGTTCTTGCTCAGGGGCGGCGATTTTTGGGTAGCCACGCCCAGAGAGATTACCCCGCTTTTCAATTGGTAATGCTTGTGCGATGGCTTCGGGCAACGGGAAGTCTTTTGCTTTTCCACCAATTTGCAACGTTTTTGCGTCTAGTTCTGGAATGGGTTTATCCGCCATACCATGTTTGTCAAGCAAGCCGCCCATCGCTAACCAGTAGGCGTAAGCACTAAGGGCAACAATTTCTGTCGAATCGTAAGCGGGCGCTTTACCGTTCATGGAATACTCGAAACAACCTTGGATACGGTCAGCATAGCTGTTTACGCGATCGTTTTTCTTACGATATGCAGGGTATGCCATGTAAGCTGCCCACAGTGGCGCAGCGTTTGCTTTTCGTCCTGCCTCCATATGGCAGTTCACACAGTTTTGTTCGTTGCCAACGTATTTTCCGCGCATTTGTTGTGAGTTAACAAAGAGCGAGTAACCGCGTTTTACTTGCTCACCAAATGCGGTGTTTGGGATTGTGCTGAGATCACGCGGTTTTAAGTATTCACCGTGCTTATCTTTTTCTATCGCAGGTAGCTCTTTCTGGCGGTCCGGTAATGGATCGTTAGCTAGTACGAGCGTAGAAATGAAAGGCAGTGCGAACAAAGAATAGAAACGTTTCATGACTGCTCCTAGTAACGTAATGAGGCAAAGTAGTAAGCAAGATTTTCGATCTCTTTGTCAGTGAGATTTTTTGCGATGGTCCCCATCATATTGAGCGGGTCGCCACTGCGAGTGCCGTTTTTCCATGCCATCAATTGCGTTTTTAAGTAATCAGCATGTTGGCTTGCGAGGCGAGGGAACTTGTCGACGCCCATACCGCTGGCTCCATGACAAGTTGCGCAAGCTGGAATATTTCTATCCCAATCGCCTTGGAAAATTAATTTACGATACGGGTTACGAATATCAGCTTGGTCGCCGCGTTGTTCTGGATTCGTGAACTCATAGCTCGGGAGGTTAGCAAAGTACTCCATAACTTCCTTACGGTCTGCGGGGTCGCTGAGTTCCTTCGCCATGCCTTGCATGACCACATTTTGGCGTTCGCCACTAAGGAATAGTTCGATTTGAGTGTTGAGATAATTCGCGTTTAAACCAGCGATCATCGGCGCGATATTTGGCTGTCCCATGCCATCTTGGCCGTGACAACCGCTACATACGCTGGCTTTTTCCGGAATAGACGAGGCGCTTGCGCCCATAGTGGTTGCTAACAAACAGGCCACCACCACTGGAAGAATTTTTGACATGCTGACTCACTTTAATTTTTATTAATATGTCTAAGTGCTACTTGGTAGTCACTTGGACAATATTGTCGGCCTTGTCAATAATGAAAGGTATTGTGGATTTCCACATATTTAATAAGTGTAAATGGCCGTATTTGTTTTTATTGGTTGTTCTATAAGCGATAAAAACAAAGTGGTGAAGAGCTGCACAAATCGGCAGCTCTAAGCGGTAGAGACGTCTTAACGTGCGGCGTTACGCTTTGCGGATTTTGGCCGGCAGGGACTGACGTGCCGCCGCGCCCACGACCCAATCCAACAACACGCCTTTGCCTTCTCGAGTAGGGTCAATTAAGCCAATGTCGTTAATATTGACGCCATCTTGGCTGCGCGTTTTTACGGGTTGTTGCTTATCGCCGATCCAGTGCGAGCGTTGTCCTAGCTCGGTATGGCCAAACCCATGTTCAAATCCGAGTGTGCCAGGGCGAATCCCGCTGACTATCATCGCAAGTGCTTTGGTGCTTGCAGATGGTGTCTCGATAACAAACTCATCACCCGTTTTAATGCCTGCGCACTCGGCATCGATTGGATGGATGTACACTGGGTTTACGCCTTTAATCGAGTTCAACCTTGGCGATAGATTGGATACCGCACTGTGAATGTTGGATTTAAAGTTCGTCAGGCTGAAAGGCCATTCTGAGCTTGGGAACTGGTCTTCCATTGATGTGCCATCGGCCAGTTTTTGTGGATGCCATGTTGCGCAACCCGTGTAGAAATCACCGGTCATGGTGTTTCTTGCGCTGCCGACACGTTCATTCCATATCGCGACAGGTCGTGTCCATTTGTGCTTCATTTGCTCACCTTGATACGCTTCGGTTGCATTTTCAAAACGTCCACCGCGAGCAAAAATAAACGCCACACGTTTCATCTCATCCGCTGTCAGCGTCTTCTGCATGGCTGGCATTAAACGCTCTAGGCCGGACCACGCAATGTCTTCTGCCGAAACTTCAGGCACCCCGCCTTTCACATAAGCCAAGTTTGCCGCGGAACGTAAGTAGAAATCTTCAGCGCTGTGGAGAGCGTGCCAATTCCCTTGCGCATCTTGAATCGCGTTGTCACCAAAGCCGCCCAGTTGCATTTTCTTGGCGACATCAATCAAAAAGTTTTCTAAGCAAATTGAACGACCATCGGCGGTTTTCTCTGTTCGCGCTCCCACAATCGGCCAACGAGCGGTGACGGTTTTCACCGGAACGTCGTGCCAAGGCGTTGCCATACCCCAGCTTTCGTAGGTGACCGTGTCCGGCACAATATAGTCCGACAACGCGGTGGTTTCGTTAATGAACGCATCAACAGACACAATCAAACCGAGTTGTTTTGGATCTTTAAGCTTGTCTTCCAGCAGCGTTTTCAAACCGGGTACACCATACATTGGGTTCGCCATGTGGTTGATCCACGCTTTAACGCGGTATGGATACCCATCAATAGCCGCAGATAGGTGCTCTGTCAGCAGTGGCGCGGCAAACGGATACCAAGGGGCGCGAGTTGGGTAAGGTGATTCACCTGCCTCAACGCGACGTTTGTATTCGCTGGTTTTGTGGTAGGGGAATTTACTGCGCGACAAAAAGACGCCTTTCGGGCCGACTTTGCCAGCAAATTTGGTGAAGTCGTAACGAGGACCCGCAGCGGAAGTTGGGTAGCCACCCGCTTTGGCCATCGCGCCGCCTTTCATATTGATATTACCAATCAACGCATTGAGCATCATGATGGTAAACGAGTTATAGAACCCGTTGGTGTGCATGTTGCCACCGTGGGTATCGACCACCGCTTTTGTTCCGTGACTGGTGAAGCGTTTTGCTAGTTCAACAATTTGTTCGACAGGAATCTCACATTGTTGGCTGTAGAACTCAAGACTGTATTTGAACGCCTCTTCTTTGAGTCTTTGCAGGGAAGATTTTACTCGCACTTCGCCTGATGCAAGCGAAACCGTTTTATCGACAAACAGTGCCGCTTCTCCTGTCTGGGTATGAACACCAAATTCGCCGCTTTGATCATCCACGATGACGTACGGATCGGAGTCAGACAACGCTTCGCCCTCGAATGGCAGATTCAAGTCCGACGCGCGTAAAAACGTGCCGTTTCTCGGGTGCTGATTATCGCTTATCACGAGATGCGTAGCATTACACCAGTGCGCGGTGCTAGCTCGTTTCATTGCGTTCACCCCCGGTTGGGTTAAGAAGGTTTTGTTGTAGCGTTGGTTTTCGATGATCCACTGGATCATGCCAAGCACGAGGGCAGAGTCGGTGCCTGGTTTGATTGGTACCCAGCGGTTGTTGTCACCGGCAGCCAAGCTCGATGAACCAGCAGGCAAACTTGGTGTGATGATGGTGTATTCCAAGCTACCTTCTGTTCGCGCATTGGCGAGTTGGCGCGCCTGACGCTTAAAAGGGTTACCCGCTTGAGCTGGTGACATACCGATGAAGATGATGTATTCCGCGTTATCAAAGTCTGGCTTCAAGTGCGCGTTCTTATCTAAATCGTTCATAAATGCGCCGCTGCCAGCACGAAATGCGTAGCCGCAGTAAGAGCCATGATGCCCAAAGTTACGCGTACCATAGCTGTTGAACGCGAAGCGTTTGAATATGTCGTCTCGGCCTTCGTTACCGGCGTTGGTCATTAACAGTTGGTTGGCTTTCGGTCCATATTCTGGGTTTTCAGGATCAACGGGCGTTGTTAAATCGCGAATGTCGCGTAAGCCATCAACATGACCTTCACCAAATAAATCACCGCCCTCGACGACTTCTTCTATCAGTTGTTCGTAACTGATCGGAATCCATTTTCCTTCGCCGCGTTTTCCAACTCGTTTCAGTGGCTGAGTAATGCGGTACGGGCTGTTGCGAATTTCTAACATCCCATTGCCACGTGCGCATGCTGTTGAACGACCGTCAAGGCCCGCTTCTCCTGCCAAACTTAAATAAGCATCTTTGACTGGCGTTTCGAACGGAATGTGTTGCTGATGAGAGAGTGGGTGATATGGGTTGCCAGTAATACGCAAAATATCGTCGCTGCGGTTATCAATGCGTACACGCAATCCGCACAGTGACCAACAACCAAAGCACATCGATGGCGCAACGCGCTGATTTGGATTAGGGATTAGGTTGCCTTTGCTGTTGACCGTGTACTCTGGTTCAAGCGAGTTACCGTGGTGAATATCACGCGTTTTTTCTCCCGCAGTGCCTTCGAGCGCACCTTCGACCATGTGTTTGGTGGTGGTGGCGTAACCCGCAGCGAATGCGCCAAGCCCACCCACTGCAATGCCTGATTTCAAAAACTGACGGCGTTTGTTATCCATGATGAAATCCTCTTTGATTAGCGTTCAGTTAAGGTGAGTGATGAGGCTTTTACTTCGATCTTTTGTTTTGGCTGAACCAGCTCCGAACTGAGCAGTGCCAGTGCAAGCCATAATCCGAGCATGCCGATAATGCCTATCCAGCCATTTCCATCCATAGTGAGTTGGTATGGATACAGCCCTGCATCGAACTTGGCGATGGTTTGCACTTCCATGATGGTAAACCAGCGAATCAGCCATGCACTTGCCAGTGCGGCAGCAGACACAAAACCGAGCCCTATGACGTGACGAAATCTGGCTGATGTGGACTTTTTGGTATCGCGAAAGAAGATGAAAGCGAGCAAAACACAACCTAAAACGACAAAAGTGAGCAGGGCAATGTTGTGCATCCATTGTTCGCTAGAATAGAGCGAAAATGCGGAATTGTTGGATGCCCAAATCGGTAGCAGTATCAGCGTTAATACACCGCTGGTAACCACTGATTTTTTAAGTAAATTAGTATCGCCAGATGTCAGCGTCTTTGACTGACTAGGCAGCAAGAGCCAAATCAACAGAGAAAATCCGACCGCGCCCATAAATGCAGTGACAAACCAAAGAATTGGTGACGCGGGTTGGTGCCATAAAGGGCGCGATTGAACGACTGCAATTTCAGCGCCTGTGTAGACTGCAATGGTGATGCCTGATAGCACCGTGATAACAGATACCATAAGCATGACTCTACGAGAGAGCGCCCAGTCACCCAGTGACAGCTTTGAAATTAGAGGCAGTACTTTCCCTGGCTGATTACGTAAGTTGATCAGATCCTCGCGGAGATACAGCCATGCAGTCACTACCGCTAAACCTGAGAAAACAGGCAAGAAAAGCGACCCTAAAGACATCCATGACCACGGAGTGATGTGTGCGTAAAAATGCCATGCGCGTCCCGGTTGGTGAAGGTCGCCAGTTAACGCTAATGGCCCCACGATGGCGCCGATGGCCAGCGTCAGAACAAGCGCAGCGCGCAGTCTGTGACTGGTGTGTTTTTCAAATAATAGGGCGATTAGGAATAAAACAGCAGCCGCATAAGCCGAACCGATGTAGAAGAAATATTGCACCGCCCACGGGAGCCAAGCCATCGCTTGAGGTTGGACTAACACTTCGGTGATGTTCATGCGCGCTCTCCCTGTGGGTCGTAAATAGCAGGTTGTCCGTCGATGTGGCTGGTGAAGCGTTCATCCATGCCGATGTAAAACACGTGAGGCTTGGTGCCTTCATTGGGTTTTAGCACTTTGATATCGTCTTGGTGCTTCGCAATTAAGTGGCGGACTTCACTTGATGGATCATTCAAATCACCAATTACACGTGCACCGCCAACACAGGTTTCCACGCAGGCAGGCAATAGACCTTGTTCTAGACGGTGAGCACAGAAGGTACATTTATCTGCGGTGAGGGTGTCTTCATTGATAAAGCGAGCATCGTAAGGGCAAGCTTGTACACAATACGCACACGCTACGCAGCGACTGTTATCCACCATGACAATGCCATCTTCGCGCTGAAAGGTTGCTTGAACCGGACACACTGCCACGCAAGGCGGGTTGTCGCAGTGGTTACAAAGGCGCGGTAGCATAAAGGCTTTTGCTTCTCGCGTGGCTGTAGAGCCATCATCTAACGTAACTTCGTATTGCTTTACGGTGGTTCGGAATTGACCGATTGGCGCTTGGTTCTCGATGCTGCAACCCACAGTGCAAGCCTGGCATCCGACACATTTACGCAAATCTATCACCATGGCATAACGCTTCCCGACTTGTCCTTTTCGGTCAGCGGACTGGTTATTTCGAATAATGTTTCCCGCAGTTGCCGTGCCAATGCCAGCGACTGGAATTAACGCGGCTCCGGCAGTGACCGCGCTGAGAAAGCGACGTTTGGTGGAATCCATAACTCACCTGCTTTTTTTGTTGTATTTGAATTGACTGATTCCATTGTGAGAAATGCACTGCGAGGCTTATATTGTGGATTTCCACATACCCAGATCAAACTTGATCTAAAACAAATGTGGTTTACCAAGGGTAGCTGTTATTCTTGCTCCATTACTTTCGAAGGAACGATTCTACTCATCATGAACAAAACGCCACGGTTGCTTCAGTTTTGGGTTCTTTGCTTAGTTGCCTTTGCATCTTTGGCTCAGGGCGCAGTTTCTGAACAAGCAGATCTGCAAGGAATGCAAGAGCAAAAAGCAGAGCAGCCACAGGCCAAGCAAAAAGTCGAAGTGGGCGTGTTAGCGATACGCGGCCATCTTTATGCTGAGCAGAGATGGCAACCGACCATTGATTGGCTCAATCAGCAAATTTCCGATGTGCATTTTGTCCTTCATCCCCTTAACTTGGATGAAATGGGCGAAGCGGTGAAGTTTCAGACCATGGATTTCATCTTAACCAACCCAGGTCAGGCAGTGCGGTTGGGCAGGCAATACGCGCTGTCGTGGATGGCAACGCTAACCAGCAGAGCACCACAAAACTCGAATTACGGCATTGGTTCGGCGCTTGTGGTTCGAGCCAATTCAAGTTATCAAACGGTGCAAGATGTCTCAGGACGTCCTGTTGCGGCGGTATCAGAAAAAGCGTTTGGTGGTTATCTAACGATGCGCTATCAAATAGTCAAAATGGGGCTTAATCCAAACGATTTCTTTTCTGATGTCCGCTATCTTGGTTTTCCTATTGATGCCAACCTGTATCAATTACGTGATGGCAATGTGGAAGCGGCCGTTGTCCCTGCTTGTTTATTGGAACAGATGCTAAGTGAAGGGCTTTTACAACCGAGTAATTATCGAGTTTTAAATCAACAGCCGAACGAGCGCTCGTTATGCGCTGTTTCCACACCGCTTTATCCTAACTGGTCATTTGCCAAAACAGAGCGCGGCTCAGCTCAGATCGCCAAACAGATTGCGCAAGTATTGTTAGCGATGCCACCTGAACACCCTGCGGTTATTGCGGCAGGCGCGTCAGGTTGGACGTCCCCCGTCAGCTTGCTGAGCATCGACAAACTTTATCAGGCGTTGGATCTCCATCCGTTGCAACAACCTTGGTGGAGTGAGGCTCTACGCTGGCTGCGTAGTCATCAAGAATGGGCATGGGCGCTGTTCATGTTTGTGATTGTGTTGAACGCGTACCACTTTTGGCTTGAGTATCGATTTAGCAAGAGTAAGCAAGCGTTGGAGCAGACATCGTTGCGATTAAAAGAGAAAAGTGAACAGTTAGAACATTCACAAAGGGTCGCGATTGTCGGAGAAATCGGCACTAGTCTTGCCCATGAACTCAATCAGCCACTGGCAGCCATTCGCAACTATAGTGAAGGCGGTTTACTTCGCTTGGCCAAAAAGCGCCCTCATGAAGATATTGTCCCTGTGCTTGAGAAAATACAGGGCCAAGTTGAAAGAGCCGATGCAATTATTCAGCGATTAAGAACGTTGATTCGCAAGCGCAGTGTCGACAAAACGTCGTGCGATCTTCAAGTACTCATTGATGACACGATTGAGTTACTCCATTTTCGGATGCAGAAGCAAAACATTTCTATTGTGGCCAGTACAGAAGGGAACATTCGTCCGTTACTTGTCGATGCAGTTGGCGTACAACAGGTTTTAGTTAATGTGATCAGCAACGCGATTGATGCGTGTACTTTGTTCCAAGAGAAATATCACTCATCAGGTTATCAAGGTAAAATTGCCCTGCATTGCGATTACCAAATCAGTCAACTCTCTATTCGAGTGTTAGACAATGGTACAGGGTTGCAGCAAGAGAATCCGACTCAAGCGTTTGTGAGTAGCAAAGAAGAAGGGCTTGGGCTAGGGTTAGCCATTTGTCGCGATGTGATGGAAATGCATGGTGGCGAGTTTGTCATCAGCTCGATAGCACCACATGGTTGTTTGGTTGAGCTTGTGTTTCCATATCAAAACTAATCTGAACTAGGCATAGGAGCACTCAATGAGCAGCGGTGAAAAGCAGCTACCTGTTTTTGTAGTCGATGATGATGAATCGGTGCGTGACTCGCTCGCTTTTATGTTGGAAGAGCATGACTTCAACGTGACGACTTTTGCTGATGGGCAATCTTTTCTCGATAAAGTGAACATTCATCAGGCCGGATGCGTGATCCTTGATAGCCGAATGCCCAACCTTCGTGGCCAGCAAGTGCACCAAATTTTAAATAAAGCCAACAGCCCGTTAGCCGTTATTTATCTGACAGGGCATGGTGATGTTCCGATGGCGGTCGATGCATTGCATGCTGGGGCGGTCAATTTCTTCCAAAAACCAGTCAAAGGCGATGAACTGGCACGAGCCATTTTGCAGGGACAGGCGCAGTCTGCCACAAACCTCGATATGGCAGCAGCAAAATCGGCTTATGAATCGCTCACACCTAGAGAAAAAGACATTTTGCGTTTGATCATTGAAGGAAAGCGCAACATTCGTATTGCTGACGAACTTTGCATAGCAATGCGAACGGTTGAAGTACACCGAGCTAATCTATTGAAGAAGTTCTCGGCAAAAACCGTCGCAGAGTTGGCATATATTTATGGCAAGCTAGATTAAAGCTTACCGAGTGAAGCCTCTTAAGGCTATTTAGAGGATACAACTTGAGCTTTATGACGACTCGCGTATTATCTTCTTCGTTCTTACTTTATCTGAATTCTTATGAGTTTGTTGACTAAACGACATCACACGCCACATAAGCGGGCAAAATGGCTACTGGCGATTATTGGCTGGGTGGTGGTTGTGTGTCTGATGCAAAATTCAGGTTTTGCATCGTCATGCTCTATGAAATATGAGACGGAATCGCCCGCGGTTTCACTTACTGATGAGCGTTCGAGCGTCAAGTCGATTGATACTAAAGAAACCAGCAAGTGCGAATTGTCTGAAAAGTTAATTCAGTTTTCTCAACATCAACTCGATGTATTTATTGTTGTTCTGTTTGTCGGTCTTTTTGCTTCGGCAATTTGGTTGTGCAGTGCCTATATTGGTGCGCAACATTGGACGGAACCGATAGGCCGTAAGTATCGAGTCCATCTGACTTTCTGTGTGTTCCGAGAATAAAAGCGTGCTTTCTGACCACTAGCGTCAGTTATTTAGCACCTTTGTCTTTTAACTAGGAATCACTATGAATCAAATTACTAAACTGACTCAGTTTGCGTTCATGTTTTTTATGACGCTTGCTTTGAGTTTGCTCTCTCTGAGTATTTCAGCTCAAACTACTGATACAGGTTGGCTAACCAACCCACAACATCCTCCAGTGCAAACGCGCTTTGTGCTCACTGGTCAACAAGATCCGCAAGCCAAAACACTTACAGGTTATTTGGATGTCAAGTTAACCGGAGATTGGAAAACTTACTGGCGTTCACCTGGTGAGGGCGGCGTAGCACCATCTATTGATTGGCAAAATTCACAAAATTTATCCAAAGTGGATTGGCAATGGCCGCACCCACAAAAATTCGAACTATTAGGTATCGAGACTCTTGGGTATAAAGGCGATACTTTGTTCCCCATGACGCTGCACGTCGAAGACATGTCCAGACCTGTCACGATTGATGCGGTACTGACACTTTCTTCTTGTACGACGATTTGTGTGCTGACCGACTATCAAATTCAATTGACGTTCTTGCCTTCTGATCTAACAGTCGATGAAGGCGTGATGTTCAGTTACGCTCAAGCAGTGAGTAACGTGCCGCAGCCATCGCCGTTTATTGATGTTACTCAGGCGAGTTGGGATGCGAACCAATCGAAACTACAAATCAAGCTACAGAACAGTCAGGGTTGGCAACAACCACAAGTGCTGGTGGATGGTGTCGATGAAGCAACGCGAGACTATAGCTTCAAGCTTGAAGGAATGCATCAAGAAGGAAACATCGTCACCGCGAGCTATATCGTTGATACTTGGCTGGGCGATGTGGCGTTAGATGAACAGTCGCTGTTTGTGACCATCAAAGACACCAATTTACTAGCAGAAGAAACCACTCAAGCAACTGCTGAGGCAATAGTTGAACCGCTGCCGAGCACGTCTCTAACGAGTGTTTTTCTATTCGCGTTGCTCGGCGGTTTAATTCTTAACATTATGCCTTGCGTTCTTCCGGTTTTGGGGATGAAGCTAAGTAGTATTGTTGCCGCTCAAGGTATCGAGCGTCGTCAAATTCGCGCTCAGTTTGTTGCCTCGTCACTTGGTATATTAACGTCGTTCTGGATTCTCGCTGGTTTTATTTTGGTGCTCAAGCTAACAGGTAATGCCATTGGTTGGGGCGTGCAATTTCAAAGCCCCTGGTTCTTAGGTTTGATGGTGTTGGTCACCACTTTGTTTGGGGCCAATATGCTAGGGCTGTTTGAAATCCGTCTATCATCGGGTACCAATACATGGCTGGCCTCGAAAGGTGATAACTCCCTAGTTGGTCACTATGTTCAAGGTATGTTTGCTACATTGCTTGCGACGCCTTGCTCCGCGCCTTTTCTAGGAACGGCCGTGGCATTTGCCTTGGGTGCCGACGTATTAACGTTATTTGCAACTTTTACAGCATTAGCATTGGGTATGGCACTGCCTTGGCTCTTAGTCGCTGTGTTTCCAAATATCGCGCTGAAACTACCAAAGCCTGGCTCGTGGATGAATGTCGTTAAAATAGTGTTTGGCATAATGATGTTGGCAACCAGCGTTTGGCTACTTTCATTAATGGCAAATCATGTACCGATGCTATGGATTGCACTTATCGCTGTGGCTGCTTTTGTTGTAATGATGGCAAGAGTCAAGAAAGTGTATGGTGAGAAAGCGCTTGCTGTATCCGGAACTGCGTCATTAGTGTTGATAGCTGGTGGCCTGTTACTTGGTAGTGTCACTGCCGACCAATGGGCGATACCGCTTCCTGAGGACTTAGCGTGGCAGAAGCTTTCTAACTCGGCGATTGAAGATCACGTCAATAATGGGCGAGTGGTGTTTGTGGATGTCACTGCGGATTGGTGTGTCACGTGTAAAGCGAACAAGATCGGTGTGATCTGGCAAGATCCTGTCTACTCATTGCTGCGAAGCCCTAATGTGGCGACGTTAAAAGGGGATTGGACACATCCGGACAGCTCGGTAACTGACTTTTTACGAGCTCATGGGCTTTACGGTGTGCCGTTTAACATCGTCTATGGCCCGGCGGCGCCACAAGGTATCCCGTTACCTGTTATTCTGACTGATGATGTTGTTTTAAGCGCGGTGAAACAAGCGAGTGGGGGAACCATTCAATGAGTTCGACAAAGCAGCGTAGAACATTCCGATATTGGCTCGTTCAAATCGTACAGATGGTGCTCATTGTCACCGTCATTTCCATCACGATGGATTGGTATCGCACTAAAGATATTCCTAAACAGGAGTTACCACCATTGAGCTCCGTATTGAGCGCTGGTGAACACTTCGATGCCATCGCGCAAAGTTATGAACAACCTGTCGTTGTTTATTTTTGGGCGACTTGGTGTCCCGCTTGTAAATTTGTAAGCCCAAGCGTGAGCTGGCTGAGTGATGACTACACCGTAGTTGGCGTTTCTGGATCGTCGGGACCGAATGAGCGTGTGGCGCAGTTTATGAGGGCAAAAGAATATCGTTTCGAAAACATAAACGATCCTTCAAGCGATATTATGCGCGAATGGAAAATTAGCGTGACCCCAACCATTTATGTTTTAAGAAATGGTGAAATTTCCTCTGTCACAACTGGCGTTACCACTCCGATAGGAATACTAGCGAGAATTTGGTTAGCTCGATAACGCTATAAAAATCCGATATTCAAAATATTGAGTATCGGATTTTTTTGTTGTCCTAAACAACCAGTCGGTCACATACCATAAAGAACTAGTTAACCAATAAGTGTCTAGATGCTTATTGCGTGCTACATTCGAGCATCGTTCTGGTTATCAAGGAGGAAACGATGAACGTAGCAAAAATGTATGATGATGTGTCGGATCGTTATCAAAAGTTGGTGGATGACAGTCACTACGTCGGTCCACGTTGGATTTCTGAGAAGTTAAAAACCTTTCCCATCGAGCAAGGCTCGGTTCTCGACCTAGCCTGTGCGACTGGCAGTATCGGCCATGTCGTAAAAAGTCACTATCCAGAACTCGCCATCCATGGCTTAGACATCTCGTCCAAAATGGTTGATAAAGCGCGCCAAACTAACCTCTATCAAAGCGTCGCGGTTCATAATCTCGATGAGCCATTTTCCCTTTTGTTTGAACAAACCTTCGACCTTATCACCGCACTTGGTTTTACTGAGTTTCTAGCAGAGCCTCAACAACTTCTGGAGTGCATTTCGCATAAGCTAACTGCGAATGGACGATGTTTTATCAGCTTTCAATACCACGATCCGGATGGACAAGATTTGCCTCGAAATACTTATAGTGGATCGGTCGTGCATAAGGCATATACCGAAAGTGAAGTTGAGCAACTCTGTCAGCAAGCTGGGTTGGAAGTGGTTTCCCTAGAAAATGTGATTGGTTACGTATCTGGTGTTGGTTATGTGTGTCGATACTTGATGCTAGAGCAGAAAAAGTCACACCGCTGAAATAAGTAACAAACAAGGATTGTTTTTGAAAACACAAGATTTAACCGAATTCGGGTCTGGCATTGAATACGATGCTCAATACGACCAGCATTACCATCACGACATTGCTTTCATCACAAGGTTAATCGAAGAAACCAATGCTCGAAGTGTATTGGATGTTTGTTGTGGTTCCGGTATTGTCACGATTCCAGTCTCTGAGCAACTCAACGAAGCCATTGGCATTGATATTTCTGAAGGGATGCTCAAACACGCAAAGGACAAAGCCAAAAGCAGGAGTAACTTGCGTTTTCTTCATCTCGACGCAACCCAGTTTTCGTTAGGTAAGAAGTTTGACCTAGCCATAATGACAGGGAATGCATTCCAAGCCTTTTTAAGTGACGAGATGCTAGCAGGTGCACTGAGCTCAATATCAAGACACCTCGAAAAAGGTGGGCGATTTGTTTTCGATACGCGGTTACCAACGCCAGAAAATCTAGAATTGGATCATGAGATGGCGCTGTGGCAAACCTATGTTTCTCCAACTTATGGTGAAGTGAATTATTTCGGTATGAAGGCCGAGTATGACTTGCAAACGTCCATCATGTATTTGAACAAAGAGCGCCATTTTGAAAGTGGAACGATTGAGCATTCCAGCATTGATTTAAAATATCGTCCGCTAGAAGACATAGAGGGTTTCCTTGAACAAGCGGGATTCAGAATCATAGAGAAGTACCAATCTTGGTCAGCGCAAGTATTTGAGGCGAATGCCAACTCGCTTGTCTGTGTGGCTGAGAAAATATAAATCAATGTTGAGGGATACAATGCAAGGATTTCGAATTACTATGTCGTTAGATGACATGGATTTAGACGTTATCTACCAGTTCATTTCAAACAGTTATTGGGGAAAGGGTATTCCAAGAGAACGCTTTGAGAAGTCATTGCGCCATTCGTTCTGTTTCGCGGTTTTGGATGATGAAAATCAACTCGTTGCTTTTGCTCGGTTAATTACCGATCGTACCACGTTTGCGTACCTTGCCGATGTGTTTGTTGTGGAGGTACACCGTGGTAAAGGCATCAGTAAGTTGTTGATATCAGAAATTGTTGCTCATCCAGAACTACAAGGCTTACGCCGTATGATGCTTGCAACCCGCGATGCTCATGGGTTGTACGAACAGTTTGGGTTCACTCCTATTGCTCCAGTAGAAAACTTCATGCAAATCTGGAAACCGAATGTTTATCAGAGCTAAATCATGATGAGAGTTGAATCTCAACAAGTGGCAATCAGATACCTCAAAACAACAGACGCTGCTCCCCTGTTTGAAAACTATTTAGGCGATGAGCAAGCATGCCGCTTCCTCAATCGCCAAGCCCACCAAAATGTTAATCAAACCCTTGAAGCGATCGAAAGATGGCGCGCTCAATATGATCAAAAGTCTCCCAACCTATTAGTCTTCGCTATTGAAGAACTCACTTCTCAAACTCCTATTGGTTGTCTGGTGCTGATACCTGAGCAAGACAGCAGTGAAATCCATTTTGGTATTTCTGCTCGCTATCAGGGAAAAGGCTATGCAACCCAAGCCTGCAAACTTGGCGTTGTTTACCTGCAAAGCTTGGGTATAAAGCGCATTCGCACTACCCCGCATATTGGCAACCACGCGAGTATTCGTGTGTTGGAGAAATGTGGCTTTATCAGCCAAGGCATTTTAAAAGCGCATGCGGTTTTTCCTGCTTTAGGACGTGAGGCGCAAGACTGTATGGATATGCGATTGAAGGATACAGAACAGCGCCATTTTGCACATTGTTCAGAATGAAAAGGGGGGCGGTTGAAACGAGCGGTTACAGAGCTTGTTAGTCGCCATCGTAGACAACGTCTTTGCTGAATGATTCTTTAGTTTTTGATTGTCAGAGCCGACTGACAAAGCCATACCAACTGTGACAACCAAACCGCTATTAAAGCAGGATATTATTCCTTCAACTTTGTGTTTTAGGAGTAGTCATTAGACTACCCAATAATTGTTGGAATAAATAATGACGAAACGTTGGTTTGTCTCCGCTGTGAGCTTCGCGCTGCTCGGCGGTGGTACGTATTTCTATCTCCAATCTGCTGCTCAACCAGAATTGCTGCCTACATTGATTGTGGAAAAAGGCACGATTGAAAAACAAGCGGTGGCTGTTGGTAAAATTGTCCCTGCACACTCTGTGTCTATCAAGTCACAAATCGACGGTATCGTCGGTGAAATTTACGCGAAAGTTGGTGAAAAGGTGAAGCAAGGCCAACCGCTGATCAAAGTGCGTCCAAACCCAACTCCCCAAGCATTAACGGATGCATCGGCAGAACTCATGCGTAGCGAAGCCGATCTGGAATCCGCCAAACAAAAACTGTCCAACTTAGAAAGCTTGGTCAAGCAGGACATTATTCCAAGTAACTACGACGAATACGTAAGTGCGCGCTCGGCAGTCAAATCTGCGCAAGCGGACGTATTGCAAAAGCGCCAGAATCTCGAACTCATCCGCAGTGGTGAGGCGTCGATCGGCGATGCGCGTTTAACGTCGACGATCTACGCGCCAATTGATGGCACAGTACTCAACCAGAAAGTAGAGGTCGGAGAGCCGATCATCTCGACTCAATCAAGCCAAGCCGCGACTGAAATGATGTCATTGGCCGACATGAACAGTCTGATTTTTAAAGGTAGCGTCAGTGAGCATGATGCTGCGCAGTTGTCTCCGGGAATGCCCGTTATGTTGACGGTTGCGCCTTATCCTGATGTGGCGATTTCTGGTGTGCTAACCAAAGTGGCGATTCAATCTGAGAACCTCAACTCACCAGAGGGCAATGCTTCGGCAAAAAGTTTTGATAACGGTTTTGAGGTTGAAGTGGGAGAACTCAAGATCCCACAAGATGTGTTGCTTCGTTCTGGTTTTTCATCGACGGCTCAAATCATTCTGAAGAGGTCTGAAAACGTGCTCACTCTACCGGAGCGCGCTCTGCAATTTGATGGTGACGTACCGAATGTTCTGATCCCCGACAGCTCAGAACAAGGGTTTAATAAACAACCGGTGAAACTTGGTCTGTCAGATGGCATCAATGTCGAAGTGCTTGACGGCGTGGAGCTTGATGAAGAGGTTATCGACAACAGCATGATGGGAGCGGCGCATGGTTAAGCTGCAACGATCAACAATCGCCTTTGCATTGTTGGCTGCCACGCTCAGTTTGCCGACCTACGCAATTTCTATTGAACAAGCTTGGCAACAAGCAAAGCAGAACGATCCAAATTACGAAAAAGCGAAAATCGGCGTCCAGCTTGGCGAGGTTGGCGTACAGAGTAACCGCAGTGCGTTATTGCCGGGCTTAAGTGCCAGTGCGTCAGCGGATTGGAATGAGTCCTCAAGCCATTCCAACAGTTACGGCGCTACCTTAACTCAAACTATTTGGGATAGCAGTTTGTGGTCGGAACTGGATCAAGCGAATGCCAATTATCTCAAAGCACAGTTAGAGCTATCTCAATCGCATAACGAGCTTGCGCAGAAGTTGCTCACCGCTTACCTAGATGTGGCAAGCGCACAGGGCGACCTCAAATTGGCGCAGTCCAAGCTGGAGGAGGGGAAGGAACTTCTCAACATCATCGAGAAACGCTATCGAGCAGGCAAAGTGAAGTCGGTTGATGTCGAAGAGATGCGAGCGAATCAAGTCTCTGAGCAAGCAAGTATCCTCAATGCAAAAGCCGATCTCGAAGTGAAAAAAGCAGAGCTTGCGGCGTTAATCAATCAAATGCCGGAGAGTGTCGACCAAATTCGAACGGATTCTTTAACTCAGCCGCCGATGCTGGTGGACTCTCAGGAGCAATGGCTAAAGCTGGCGAAAGACAGCAGTCCAGAGCTGTTGGTGGCGGCGCAGATGGTGAAAGCGAGCGAGTTCGCGAAAGATTCAGCTAAAGGTGGATACTACCCGACCGTCAAAGGCAGTGTGGGCTACAGCGATGGTGACAATCGTTCAAACGGCGAGTTTAACGCTGGGATTAGTTTGAGTTTGCCGATTGACCTCAATGGTGCAGTGCGAGCGAAAGTGGACGAAGCATCGTTGAACATTTTAAGCGCCAAGCAAGATATGCGTAGAGTGGAAATTGATATTCAGAAACGAGTTATTCAGCAGTTTACGCAGGTCGATATCAACTGGAATCAAGTTTTGATAGCGAACGAGCTGGTTGAGTCGCGCGCCAGAGTGTTGCAAAGCAAAGAGAAACTTTACGACGCTGGCCTGCTTGAAGTGTCGGAAGTTATCAGTGCACACAACAGCTTGTTTGAGGCGAAAAACAGTCTGCAAACCAACTTGTACAGCTACTGGCGTAAGAGAATCGGCTTACTGCAAACCGCAGGGAAACTCGATGACGATACCATGGCGTTGATCTCTCGAGCTTTTCATTCATGAGCAGTCTATTGCAACAAACTTGGCAAACGTTGATGGCGCACCGCATGAAGAGCGTGCTGGCCATTATCGCGATTGCTTGGGGCGTGATCTCTGTGGTGGTGTTAATCGCACTTGGCGAAGGCTTTTATCGCCATCAGACCCAGTCGTTTTCATTTATGATCAACAATGTGCAAGTGGTGTTTCCGTCGAGTACCAGTAAACCGTGGCAAGGGTTAGCTTCAAGACGACAAATTGATATTCCACAAGAAAAAGTCGACATGATCAAACAGTCAGGCTTCGTGCAACAGGCGTCAAGCGTTTACGCCAAATGGGATGCGAATATCACCAATCTCAAAGGACAGAACTTATCGAGTACGGTCAGCGGTATTGATACGTCTTACTTTCCTTTAATGCAACGCAAGCTGCAATCCGGTTCGAGAAACCTGTCACCAAGTGATATGGATAACCACACTCGCGTGGCGGTGTTAGGCGATCAAATTGCGCAAATGGGCGGAATCCAAATCGGGGATAGGCTCAAAGTCAACGGCATTCCGTTTTTGGTGATTGGGATAACCGTTGGTGAGGACACTGGCATTTCATTCGGCGATAGCCGCACGGCCTTCATTCCTCAAACAACGTACCGCGATTTGTGGGATGCGAAACCTTGGATGGTATTGATGAAGCCGAGAGAAGGGATGGATGCATCGTCATTTCGACAAAATATCGTGAACTTTTTCGCCAAGCAGCTTCATTTTGACCCAAGTGATAAAGATGCGGTCGAATTACCCGATTTTAGTGAAGGTGCGGCGGTCATCAGTGGAATTTTGCGTGGCATTCAGATTTTTCTTGGAGCGAGCGGCGCGATGACCATGGCGGTCGGTGCGCTTGGCGTTGCCAACATCATGTTTTTATCTGTCACGGAGCGCACGCGTGAAATCGGTGTGCGTTTGGCGATCGGGGCGACTCAAAAATCCATACTCAGTCAGTTTATTCTTGAAGGGCTTATTTTGGTAGCCGTGGGCACGGCATTAGGTCTGATGTTTTCGTATGCCGTGGTATCTGTCTTAAGCAGCATGGCATTACCGGAATGGATTGGTTTACCTGTGATCACGCCAGATTCCATTGCTTGGTCTTTACTTGTGACGCTTATCTTGGCCTTGATGGCGTCGTATTTCCCAGCAAGGCGAGCATCGCGTCTCACGCCAGTCATTGCTTTGAGTGCGAGGGCTTAGTCATGTTGTTACCGATGAGACAAATTTTCCAAGAAATGGCCGCAGAAAAGCTGAGACTGGGTTTGACCATTCTAGCAGTAGCGTGGGCGACCCTTTGTATCGCTGCTATGTTGGCGGTAGGTGAGGGTATTCGTCAGGGCGTATTGAAAACCGCACAAAATGGTAACGGCAACTTGATTTATTTGACCGGAGGGATGGCCACCGTCGACCACGGTGCTTTTCACCAAGGTAAGTTTCTGACACTAAAAATGGACGATTCAGAGGTCGTTCGAGCGTTACCCGATGTAAAAAGCGTTGCGCCAACGGCGAAGTGGAAAGAGCGCATCACCGTTGGTGACAGAAGCTCGTGGCAAGAGCCGTTAGCGGTCACGAGCGAGTTTCAATCCATGACCAATTTGGTGCCGATGGCGGGGGGGCGATGGTTAAACCCACTCGATCAAAAAGAGACGCGCAAAGTCGTTGTACTGGGTTATGAACTGGCAGCCGACTTATTCAACCCGAATGAGGACTTTAGTTGGTTTGCGACAGTCACATTGCAAGTCAACCCTGTGGGGAAAAAGGTAAAAATCGGCAATGAGGAGTTCACCGTTGTGGGCGTATTGGAGAAAAACAGCGCCCAAATAGAACAGGGGGATCTTATCAACTATTCCAGCTTTGTGCCGTTAGCGACGTGGAAGCGATTTCATGTCAACGGTGAAATTGGTGGCATCAATGTGCAACCACAAGCCGATGTAGACCGAGAAGCCTTAGCAAAGACGATCAGGCAAGTGATTGCCCGTAAACACGGGGCAAGTGTCAGTGATGAACAGGTCGTCCAAGTCGATGATATGTTCCTTAAGCAAAAGAGTATGCAGCAGTTTCTGATAGGTTTGCAGAGTTTCCTTGGCATTATCGGCTTCGTGACGTTAGCTGTTGCTGGTGTTGGCATCGCCAATGTGATGTATGCCACCGTAAAGCGATCTACGCGTGATATCGGTGTGCGCATGGCAGTCGGTGCAACCCCAACGGCTATTCGCATGCACTATTTAGTACAGTCTTTATTGACAATGATGATGGGGGGGGCGTTTGGGTTAGCCGTGACGTACGCGCTGGTGTCTGCCATCAGTTCCATTCCTTTAGAGGGCAATGCTTTTTATGAACAACTGGGTAAACCTGTCCCTGAGTTGTCGTGGGTCGTTGTCGCGATTGTCATCCTCACCTTAGTGATCATTGGTGTGGCATCTGCATGGTTACCTGCAAACCGAGCCGCAAAAGTCAGCCCGTTGGAGGCGCTACAAAGTGAATAACAACAATAACTCTGGAAAGAACATGTCGAACAAGCCGCTTGTTGAGCTGACCAACATCTGTAAATACTACTCAAGCGGGGAGGCGGAAGTTCGCGCGCTAGACGGCGTTGACTTAACCATTAATCAAGGCGAGTTTCTTTCGATTCTTGGCCCGTCCGGTTCAGGCAAATCAACGTTGATGAACATGCTCGGCTGTTTAGATAAGCCCACCGATGGCAAGTACCAACTTGGCGGCCAAAACGTCGCAAGTTTAAGTGCGAATGAGCTGGCTGGCATTCGTAACCAAAAGATCGGATTTGTCTTCCAAAGCTTTAACTTATTGGAATACGCGACGGCGCTTGATAACGTGGCACTGCCGTTGGTTTACTCTGGTATCAAAGCCAAAGAACGTCGCCAGCGCGCAGCTAAATTGCTAGAGCAAGTCGGGCTAGGGGATCGTTTAGACCATAAACCAAACCAGCTTTCTGGTGGTCAAAAGCAGAGAGTTGCGATTGCAAGAGCCTTGGTCAACGACCCTCAAATCATCTTAGCGGATGAACCAACGGGTGCATTGGATTCAAAATCCGGCGCAGAGATTGAAGCCTTGTTCAATCAACTTCACGCTGAAGGCAGAACATTGATCATCGTGACGCACGATAACGCCCTCGCAGAACGCACCAAACGCATCATCACGATCAAAGATGGTAAGGTGATTTCGGATTGGGTGCCGGAGTGATATCTACAGTTTGGAACTTTACTAAAATAAAGATAATTTACCTATGAAAATGGTTACTTTGGAAGTGGTGTTTTAGTCATCCTTGTTTAGAATTTACATCTCAATTTTAAACAAGGCTGTAATATTGTAATGCATATCAATCACGCACTTTATAGAAGTGAAAAATATAGCGATGAACCAATAGAAGAGATCCTTTCTCGGTTAAACAATACTGATTATTTTTATTTGAATGAGAGTAACCCTAGTGAAGGTGCTTACTTGACTAAGAAAAAGAAAAATATCTTAATAGTAAAAAGAAAAACTTCTCGAAGTTCTGAAGCACATCAAGACCGGCTATTCAATGATCGTGAGTTTATAAACTCCAGCTCAATTGTTGCAGGGCGAGAGATTGGCGGCGAGCTTCGATGTAAACTAGAACAAGATAAAAATAAAACGAAAATAACGTACTCTTGGTATCCTGATGAGTTTGTTCAAAAGTTTTGTTATGCATTTATTGTTCTGGCTTTTTTAATGTCAGCCCTTAAATTTACTCCTGGTGATTACGATGTTATTTGGAATCTATTGAAAGCTGTTTTGATATTTTCAGTTCCAAGTTTATTACAAATGATTTACCTTCCAGGTCAAATAAAGCTGACAAAAAAAATTTTGAGATTAAATAACACTAAACAGTAGTTATTAAATACATAAAAAGCGATGTTAATGTGAGCAATCGCTTTCTATATTTAATAATCCGATTCCTATCAAAAGCAATCGACTTTTGTCTATATCTCGTGTGGTTAAAACCGATTTTTAGAGAGCAACTGCTCCACTTTTCCTTTCGCTGTTTTACTTACCGTCTGCATAAACTTAAAGCTTGGCGCTGCGATGCCCGATTGCTCAAGCTCTTCTACCATCAGCAGCCACAGTTTTGCTGTTACCTGTGCATCGGCTAACGCGCGGTGGAATACACCGTCGTTTTCGATGTTCTTATAACGAACCAACTCACCCAGCTTGTGTGACGGCGCATCTTGAATAAGGCGTCTTGCTACCAATAAAGAACACGCGAACTCACCAGAGTAGCCGCAGTCGATTCGCTCCAGTTCCGTATCCAGAAAGCGCTTATCAAAAGACGCGTTGTGCGCGATAAGGTTCTCACCCGCAATAAATTCACTGAACGATGCCATCACTTCATCGCAGCTCGGCGCTGTGCGCAGCATGTTATTGGTAATGCCTGTGTAGCCCTCAATAAATGAGCTAACACGAAAGCCAGGATTCATAAGTTGCTGAAAACTATCGGCCACCTCACCATCGACGATCTTAACCGCACCGATTTCAATCGCGCGATCCCCCATATTCGGAGACAGACCTGAGGTTTCAAAGTCGAGTACGACAACGGAGTTAGCTTGAGGCATGAAGTTTTCCAACTGAACAATAGGGCGCAAGAGTATCGTTGAAAGTGTGGGAAAAGGGAAGGAGGGGGAGAAGCTTTAGTAGTGAGAGAAACTTACGGAAGCTCAGTTAGACATTGAGTTTTAGATTGCCCACTAGATAAAACACCCTACAAAATCTGGTGCGTTCGTTTGCCCTCATAAAATGTAACCTAAAGCGATTCAAACTCTCACTGTGGGTGTTTGTCTGTTCAAAGTTACCTTTTTGGGTGGCGAGTTATCCTGATATCTGGTCAGCAATGATTATTCTGTGCTTTTTAATGAAACGGCACTTACCCACTTTGATCATATCTTTTAACTGGTGCAATCTTAACCATTACGCTGGTGTCCACAAATAACGTTGCAATATCATGACTTACTAAATTTGAAAAAGTTACAAATAGATATTCATAGATGTGCCGGTGGAACACCAAACACGATTGTATTTCTACCCGTTATACTTTCTAGCTCAATAGTGTTTCTTTTCTACAGAGTGTTTTTACTCAATTATATGTTGCTGACGTGATTTTGCCTGACAAAAAGTTATCTTGCATAGTGAAACCAACACAAACACGGTCAATTTTGGGTTATCATCTACAGATGCTTACCTGTACTTAACAAGTTGAAAGAGATATAGGTAAATGTTGAAGTTCAATATTACTAATAACTATTAAGTTTGATATGAAGTTCGGAGGATTTAACCTTGGAGAAATTTAGATAACAATGAAAAAACGTGATGTTAATTTATTACAAAGAGTCATGTTTAGGCTAAAAATAACATTCAATATTATTTATAAATTACTTGTTGTTGCGTTGCCGATTGATATTCTTAAATACTTAGCGATAAAGGGGTCTAGTGTGGCTCAAATTATCTTAGCGAGACGTTACTATCATGGAAGGCGTGTTAAGTATAACAAAAAGCTAGTAGTAAATTGGTTAACGAAGGCAGCGTTGAAGGGAAGCTCGGAGGCAAAGAAAGAACTTGGCTACCTGTATTTTAGTGGTGAAAAATTTAAAAAGGATTGGCGGTTAGCTAGCAAATGGTTGACGGAAGCATATGCTGACGGAGAAGTAGATTGCGCTGCTATTTTAGGCGTAATCTATGAAGGAAACGGACACTTTCGTCGAGATTCAGCAGAAATGTTGAGATGGCACACGATTGCAGCAGAATCTGGAGATTTAGAAGCGCAAAAAACTCTTGCGGCGATTTATACCATGGAAAAAGAGTACTCTAACCCTAAAATGATGATGCATTGGCTACACAAGGCAGCAGATCAGAATGACACGGATGCAATGCTTCTTCTTGGACACACTTATCTCGATGATGACCATTACGATCTCAACGAGGCTCTTAAGTGGCTTAAGACTGCTGCCAAAAAGAAGGATCACTACGCATTAGTTTTACTTGGTGACATTTATTCATCAACTAAGTACAACGTTGTAAATTATAAAGAGGCTATTCAAAAATATTATAGCGCAGTAAAAGAAGGTTCAAGCGTTGCGATGGGGAAAATTGGGTATATGTACCAATACGGCCTGGGTTGCGATAAGAATATAGATAAAGCAATAGAGTGGTATTCATTGGGGGTTAAATACAATGACCCATATTCTCAATTTGGCTTTGCGCAATTATATCGTGATAATGAAAATGGGATGATGAATTTAATTGAAGCGTTTAAATGGTCTTACTGGGCAAAAAAAAACAAACATCCAGACGCAGAAAAACAGTTCAAAGAAATTTCTGATAAACTAACGAAAAAAGATATAGATAAAGCACTACGTTCGGCTCAGAATTATAAAGTAAAACCTGTTAAAAGTTTGGGCTTTACTCTAGGTTATAAAATGGGAGAAAAAGGTACTATATATAGGTGAATAATTATTAAAATAAGATTGCTTAATAATTTATTATGAGTTTTTATTATTGTTTGTCAATAAAGAGAAGAAAGTTAAGTCCTAAAAGATATGGAGCCATTCCTTTAGCTATTGATGAATTTGAGTAAATGACTAAATTTGTTTTCTGGTTCGCTCTAATAAATAAATATAAAATTTATGTTAATAAGAATACGGAATTTTTAATACTGGCAAATAGAAGTAGCAAGTAGCAAAGGAGGCACAATGATATATTCATTAAAACTGAACTGGAGGAATATGCTAATGCTCTGTATTAGAAGTACAATATATACATTGGGTTTGGTAGCTTTTTCTGTCAGCGCTTTTGAGGGAGAGAGTTTTCAACACAAAGATTGGTATCTAGCTTGTGATAATACAGGGACCTGCCGGGCGGCTGGCTATTCAGAAATTGGCAGTCTTAATCCTGTTGCTGTGATGTTTACTCGTAAAGCGGGGCCTGCAGCGCCAGTAACGGGCAAAGTGTATTTAGGTGATGAATCTGATTTTGACCATTGGCCTGAGCAGATAAATCTTTATATCGATGGCCTAGAGTTGGGCCCGATACAGCATGACGCCATGACATCCATGCAGGTTCAGGCCATTCTTGCAGTAGTGACTAAAGATGCACTTATTGAAATTGGTGATGGTAAAACTAAATGGGTACTGTCTGGTAGCGGTGCCAGTGCCGTGTTTCGTAAGATGGATGAATATCAGGGGCGCCAGAATACTCCGTTTGCTATTGTCGCAAAAGGTCAGGGCGCTGAGTCTAGGGTGAATCTTGCTGTGGCTATCCCAACACTTGTGAATGTTGGCGGCGATGCAATGATGAAATCACTTGAGCCAGAATCTGCCCAATATGCCAAATTGTTACCACAGCTTCGTGCTAGCTATGAGTCTAAGGGAGACAGCTCCGAGTGCCATAGGTTGTTTGAAGAAACACCGTCAATTGCTATTGCAAAGCTTAATAATGGCCAATCATTGATTGAGGCGTCCTGTTGGATGGCGGCTTATAACTATGGTTCAAGTTATTGGTTGTTGGGAGAAGGCGATGCTGCTGTGCCTAAACGTCTTAACATCTCTGGTAATGACTATTCTGACGGCATTGTTTCCTCCGCTCATAAAGGCCGAGGATTGGGGGATTGCTGGAGCTTTGAAAGCTGGTTGTTTGATGGCAAACAAATGGTTCGTGCGAGTTATGGTAATACAGGTTTGTGCCGTGGTATTGCCGCTGGAGGCATTGACTTCATGCCTATTTGGGTAAGCGAAGTGGTTACTACACAAGATTTGAATAAATAGCTATGTTTTTAAGTTACTGTTCTAGCACTTCTGCTCAGGGCCTTTTAAGGTTCTGAGTTTAAAAGCAATAATTGCTGTCTGACTCGTAACAATTCTGGTACTAAAAAACGGTAGACCCTATCACAAATACCTACGAGAAATTGTTTGTGAAGTATAAATTACATAAAACTCTTCTTGTGCGTTCCTAGCTTCGATAAGGCGTAGCTATAGTCAGATAAAAAATACATCCAATATATAATCAATTCGGTGTAAAGTTTGCGAAATCAGGAACTATACCAAAAGCTCTTTTGATGAGGTTCTTTACTCCTATTTCAACTTTTATGCCGGCTCGCCCCTCAAGCTTAATTTTGCTCGTGGTACTTTGTGGATGTGATGGTTTTAAGAGGGCTCTACCCCAAATTCGTTAGATTAAATAATCTAAAAAGTCTAAAAGCGTGTGTTTTATACTACGAAAATACTGCGATAGAATGAAACTTAACAAGATTTAAGCCTTTTATATAGTTGTTTTGCTTGTCAAACCGCTTCTTTTAGTAGTGAAATTGTTTAAACAACTTGTTGGGAATGATAAGTCGCAATAAGTATTGCTATCATCCTCTTAACCCAAGATAAAACTGACCGTATGTGAATGTTTTATGCATTCGCACAGAAAATCTGATGACGGTCTAAATATAAATCTGAGAACAGGTATGTCATTATCAATAACAAGATTCACGAGGGTAATCTGCCCGCCCCTGGGCAGTTTGCTCTGTTTAACCTTTCTTACTGGCTGTGAAAAAGCAACAGAAGGGTTGGTGTATGGCACAAAAAGCAAGTCAGTAATTATTGACTATAATGGTAGCGAAACAGATGTCATCATCCCAGATTCGGTAACTACTATTCGGCGTGATGCGTTTAGACGTAGCAAGCTCACCAGCGTGACTATCCCTGATTCAGTGACTACTATTGGTGCGAGTGCGTTTAGTTACAACAATTTGACCAATGTGACTATTCCAAATTCCGTGACCACCATTGGTAGGGATGCATTTAATGGAAACAAGCTCTCTAGTCTGACCCTTTCAAATTCGTTGACTACCATTGGTGATTGGGCGTTTCAACACAACGAACTAACTAGCTTGATCATTCCAGACTCGGTAACAACCATTGGTAAGGAAGCATTTTATGGAAACAAGCTCTCTAGCCTGACCCTTTCAAATTCTGTGACCACTATTGGGGATAGTGCGTTTGAACGCAACGAGCTTACTAGCCTGATCCTTCCAGATTCGGTGACCGTTATTGGCGAGAGTGTGTTTGCCGATAATGAGATCCACAACGTGACTATACCAGAATCTGTGACCACCATTGAGGATGAGGCGTTTATTCGAAACAAACTCACCAGCCTGACTATACCTAATTCAGTGACCACCATAGGAAAAGTTGCGTTTGCTGACAACAACCTCACCCACGTGAGTCTCTCTGATTCGGTAACCACTATTGGTTGGGGGGCATTTACTGGCAATACGCTTACCAGTGTGACCATCCCAGACTCTGTGACGACTATTGAGGGTTCAGCGTTTTCTGACAACAATCTCACCAGCGTGATTATCCCAGATTCGGTGACCACCATTGGTTCTAATGCGTTTAATGGTAATGCAATATCCACATTCAACAATGCGCCATCAGATGGCATAATCTTTGCTCGTAATGATGATGGTACTGATAACAAGAAGGTTGTTGTTTCCTTTGGCGGAGGGAGAAAGGAGATTGTTATTCCTGATTCGGTGACTACCATTGGTTTCGGTATGTTTGAGGGCAACAATCTTACCAGTGTGACTTTTCCAGATTCGGTGACTGCCGTTGATAAGAGCGCGTTTGGTCATAATAATCTCACTAGCATAACCCTTCCAGATTCGATAACTACTATTGGAGACTATGCGTTTATTTACAATGAGCTCACTAGTGTAACGCTCCCAGGTTCTGTGATTACTGTTGGGGATAATGCGTTTGCTCACAACAAACTTACCAGCGTGACCATTCCAGACTCGGTGACCACCATTGGTGAGGAGGCGTTTGCTGATAACGCGCTCACTAGTGTGACTATTCCAGATTCGGTGACTACCATTGGTGAAGGGGCGTTTGCTGGTAACAAGCTCATCAGTGTGACCATTCCAGATTCAGTGACCACCATTGGTGAAGGGGCGTTTGCTGGTAACAAGCTCATCAGTGTGACCATTCCAGATTCGGTGACCACCATTGGTGAAGGGGCGTTTGCTGGTAACAAGCTCATCAGTGTGGCCATTCCAGATTCGGTGACCACCATTGGTGAAGGGGCGTTTGCTGACAACAAGCTCATTAGTGTAACCATTTCAGATTCGATGACCACCATTGGTGAGAGGGCATTTGCTGATAATGAGCTTACTAGTGTGACCATTCCAAATTCGGTAACCACCATTGGTGAGAGGGCATTTGCTGATAATGAGCTTACTAGTGTGACCATTCCAAATTCGGTAACCACCATTGGTGAGAGGGCATTTGCTGATAATGAGCTTACTAGTGTGACCATTCCAAATTCGGTGACCACCATTGGTGTGAAGGCGTTTTCTGCTAACAAGCTTGCTAACGTGACTATCCCTGATTCGCTGACTACCGTTGGCCAGGGGGCGTTTGCTGATAACGAGCTCACCAGTGTGACTATACCTAGTTCTTTAACTACCGTTGAGGATGATGCGTTTGCTCACAACAGGCTCACCAACGTGACCATTCCAGATTCGATAACCACCATTGGACATCGGGCCTTTTCTGGCAATGAACTCACCAGTGTGACTATCCCAGATTCCGTGAATATTCTTGGGTGGGAAGCATTTAGTTACAATAATTTAACCAATTTGATCATTCCAGATTCGGTGACCATTATTGGTTGGAAGGTGTTTAGTGATAATAAACTCACCAGTTTGACTATCCCAGATTCCGTGAACACTATTGAGGGGGCTGCATTTTCTAACAACCAGCTCATCAGCGTGACTATCCCGGATTCTGTGACCATTATTGGTAATGGAGCGTTTAATGGTAATGTAATATCTGCAGTTAACAATGCGGCATCAGATGGATTTATTTTTGCTCGTAATGATGATGGCACAGAGAACAAGAAGGTTGTCGTATCCTATGGTGGTTCAAGAAAAGGAATTGTTATTCCAGATTCGGTAAACACTATTGAGCGTGGCGCGTTTTCTGATAATGAGCTCACCAGTGTGACTATGCCTGATTCGGTGACGACCATTGGTGAAAAGGCGTTTGCTTACAACAAGCTCACCAATGTGACTATACCTTATTCAGTGACTACCATTGAGAATGAGGCGTTTCGGAACAACCGACTGACCAGCGTAACTATCCCAGATTCTGTGACCTCTATTGAGGATAAGGCGTTTAGTAATAATAAACTCACCAATTTGACCATTCCAGATTCAGTAAGAACTATCGGAGAGGCTGCGTTTTCTGACAACCAGCTTGTCAACGTGACCCTCTCAAATTCGTTGACTACTATTGGCTTAGGTGCATTTAATCGCAATGCACTATCCACAGTTAATAATGCACCATCAGATGGCTTTATTTTTGCTCGTAATGAGGATGGCACCGAGAATAAGAAGGTTGTTATTTCCTATGGTGGGGCAAGAAAAGAAGTTGTTATTCCTGATACGGTGACCATCATTGAGCGTAGGGCGCTTGCTAGCAGCGAACTAACCAGTGTGGTCATCCCAGATTCGGTTACCACCATTGGGCGTGAGGCGTTTGCTGGCAATGAACTTATCAGTGTGGCCATCCCAGAATCGGTTTCCACTATTAGCTATGGGGTATTTAGTAACAATAATCTCACTAGCGTAACTATATCAGATTCGGTAAATACCATTGCACCGGAGGCGTTTGCTGATAATAAGATCACTAAGGTGACTATACCAAGTTCAGTGTCCTTCATTGGTTATAAAGCGTTCCGGAATAACCGACTTGCCAGCGTAACTATCCCAGAATCAGTGTTCGATATTCAAAGTGAAGCGTTTGCTGGCAATGAACTCACCAGTGTGACTATTCCATCTTTGGCGACCCACAATGGTTTGATAGCGTTTGATGAAGGTGTAGATATTCACTGGTATTAACACTATTTTGTGTGCTGTTGCAATTTTAATATGTGGCAGTACACAAAGTTTTTGGAGAATGGTGTTTTCATCAGATATTGTTTTTGAAGGCTCTCTTATGACGACCGAGGTCGACGTGCAACATCCTTGTCTAGGTATTTAAAGTAATGGTATTTAATAATCTGTATCTAAACAAAGCCTTTTTACTATTGCGATTTCGCTCATCGCACTAGCACTTCCAAACTCATGTTGCCGCATCTGTAGTTATTTGATAGTTGCTTATATTCAATTTTCCTAAACACGTTTTTGTACAGAAATATCACGATCTGAATTTTAACACATGGTGTTTTCTAGCTTGAAAATGCCCTAAATCGCTTAGAATCTTATACCCTATAAAACAGAGGCCGCATGTACCTGCCCTACTGAAAGTAATCCTTTTTTATACTCCACCACTTATTGATGCGAACAACTTAGCAATCCGCTACCAAGAGCGACATTTAAACTCACCTCATTTACAAAATTATTGCTTAGAAGGAAAAGTTACATCAGTGATGTAGGTCGGCATAGGGTCAATACCGCCGGCAATACCCCTGCATGGACCCGTGCTGGATATCAAAGTGGGTACCATAGATTGCCCATCAAACACCCATGCCTGACTTTCCCAGCAATCGCCGTATCCTCGTACCTTGCGGTCTTGGCGCGCCATACCATCGATATAAAAACCATCACTCTTCAATGCAACCAACTGATTGGGGTCATTTTTATCCGCTAACCAATGGTGGCAAAGCGCGTTGTAAGCCATAAGCCAACAAGCACCAATAAAGCGTTTACCCTGGCCCAGCTCTGCAGTTTCAAGTGATGCGCTCTGGAGTTCGAAATCCAACTCAGATGCTGGCACATTAGTGGTCAGCAACTGTAACACCTCATTATAAGCTGACGAACCGATTTCAAGGGTAACAGCGTTTGATAGCGGTGCTTGCACAGTCAAACTTGGTGGTACTTTAGCGGGTGGTACTTCGTTCTCAGATTGTTTACCTTTGGCAACCACAGCAAATGGTGTGTTGCTACGCCCTTGATACTCATCCATTTTGCGAAACACAGCGCTGGCGCCATTGTTCGAAATGCGCCAGCGCTGCTTGCCAGCGCCTACTTCAATTACCGCGTTAGTAGTAACCACCGCCAATAATGCCTGTACTTGCATGGCGCTCAGCTGACTCGTTTTATCCGTGTAGATTGGGCCGAGGTCTTGGTTGTCAATCAACAAAGTCACACTTGCTGGCAACGCCTGCTCATCATGTAGCTGCAGAAAAAGCTTTGCCGTGATCTGGGTTGCAGGTCCAGCTTCACGTCTAAACATCATTGCCATACCATAGCCAAGACCAGCTGGCGCGTACCCCGCAGCTCGGCAAGTGCCAGTATTGTCACAAGCCAAATACCAATCTTTGTGATCAAACCTAGCTCCGTCAAAAGCTTGGACAGAAAAAATCGCTATACTCAATGCGATTATAATTAGACGAATATAGCGCACTTTCTTATTCCTTTGAGATAATATATCTGTGAATGTCTGATGGATTCTATGCGTTGAATTTAAGTTAATTTGACTTATTCGAAGGCGATTTTTGACATGAACTACTCCAGCCAGACTGGAGTAGATAATGATTAATCTAAAACCAATCTCATCGCTTGAAATACATTAGTTTTACCAGCTGTTACGCCCCTTCAGGCGCTTGCGTGCAAACATCCCGATAATATTGAATTGGGTTAGGAGCGTAACTTCCGCTTGGTCTGAGCCTTTGTTCGCTTCCGCGACTTTTAGCTCGACTTTGATAGCCGCAGAAATTGCCCATCTCTAGTCTTCTTATGAATATTCATCTTGAATATGGATGATCAAATAGGCAACAGTTTTCTTTATTACAGGAAACTGTTGCCCCTATACTCATTAGATCAAATACCCTGCAAAAGTTTATCCGATAGAATGAAATTCAACACGATTTAAGCGTTTTATATGCTTGTTTGGCTTGTCAAAGTGCCTCTTTTGTTAGAGAAACTATCTAAGCATCTTTTTGGGAGTGATAATCCATTAAAAGTATTGTTATCATCCTTTTATCTCTGAGTAGAGCTAAATTTCTGTGAACATTTTATGCGTTTGCATAGAAAGACCGATAACGGTCTAATTATAAACCCGAGAGTAGCAATGTCATTATCAAGAATAAAACTCAATAGGCTAACTGGCTAAATCTTTGGCATCTTGCTTAGTCTAGCCCTTCTAACAGGCTGTGAGCATGCAACGGAAGGGTTAGTCTACGCTAAAAAATTAGATGGCTCGCAGAACAAATCAATACTTGTAGAGTATACCGGTAGAGAGACCGATGTCATAATTTCAAGCTCGGTGACCATTATTGGTGAAGGCGCGTTTGTTGGTCACCAACTCACTAATGTAACCATACCGGATTCGGTTACCACAATTGAAGATGAGGCATTTAAGGACAATGAGCTCACCAACCTGACCATTCCAGGTTCCGTGGTAGCCATTGGCAAAGGGGCGTTTAGTGATAACAAGCTCACTAGCGTAACTCTCCCAGATTCGTTATCCACCATCGGTGCTGGAGGGTTCAATGGTAACGCGTTATCCACATTAAACAATATACCATCAGATGGCTTTATTTTTGCTCGGAATGATGATGGAACTGAGAACAAAAGGGTCGTTGTTTCCTACGGTGGAGCAAGAAGAGATATCGTTGTTCCTGACTCCGTGACTACTCTTGGGAAGGGGGCACTTTATGAAAATAAGCTCACTAACGTAACCCTTCCAAACACGTTGACTACCATTCGGGAGCTGGCACTTAGCCATAATGAGCTCACCAGAGTAACTCTACCTGACTCAGTACTTACCATTGGGAGGAGGGCATTTACTGATAACGAGATCACTAGTGTGATCATTCCTGGTTCGGTGCGCACTATTAGCCCATGGGCGTTTGATCTTGGTGTAGTAACTAAGCGGAATTAAAGCTATTTTGGATGCTGTCGTCTTGAGCTGGTAAATAGCAACTATTGATAAGTTATCCTTGAAACCATATATATTGAGGCACACAAAACGAGTACTGCCGAATAAAAGGCAGTAGTTCTTTTGACGGTTTGTTTGTATGAGTCTCGAAAAGGCGAAAGTACATAAATGTGCAGGTTCTTTTTTACACGAGCTTGGCTTGCTGAAAGGTAAAAAATTAACGACAGATCCACATGCAAAAGCTATTCAGTAGAGCACGGGAGGAGATGTTTAAGATCTTCCTTTTGTTTTGAAGGTAATATAGCTACCGTCGGAGACGCCTTTCAGTTATTTACTTAGTCGTTTGGGTAGCAGAAAGGCTTTGTGATTCAAACAAACGTAAAGCATACAAGAGCAGTTAACTCCCACAGGGCAGTTCGACTTATTTGGAAATCTCATTTCAGCAACATTTCGTCTGCTCAGTGTTTTAGCGCTCATAAATTGAATGACTGTCAAGTGACCGCGCATCTTGGCGGATTTTTGATATCTTAAAAAACTATATTTATGGATCTATCCATACTTCTCCTAATCACCGCCAGCCAAAATAGAGCAGAAAGTTCAACAAGCTTCTGTCCAACTTTGAGTTAGCACACTCAAAGCCAACCACTTCTCCACCTACAAATTCGAGACGCGGAAATCGCTGCGTCTCATCTCCTCAACCTCAGCCTCAAACAAACAACTGTACCGCGCAGTAAAGTAGCGTCGCCGCTAAAGTCATATTGATCGCTTTACCATATTTCTGGAATTGCGATTGAAGAAGTTTGCCTGCTATTGCCCAGATTAAGTTGCTCACCAATGCGATAAATGCGAACACTAGACTGGTGGCCAAGATCCAGTAGATGTTTTGTGTATAAGGCAACACGAATGTCGAGATGGATGTTACGCCGTACAGAATGATTTTCACGTTTACGAACTGCAAACCAAAGCCCGTTAAGAAAGTGATGCCCTCAGAATCTTTTGATGCGGCTTTGATATCACTTGTCGCAATTCCCCAAGCTAACCAAATGATGTAAGCCGCACCCACCCATGTGAGCCAAGGTGTAATCACAGGAAGCAGGCTGACCATGTGGTAAGTGAAAACGCCACACAACAGCATCAAAACAATATAGCCGCAGAACATCCCAGAAATGACTTTAGTAGAACGCTTTAGCCCGTGCTGGGTTGCAACACTAAGCGACAAAATGTTGTTGGGACCCGGCGTGAGCGAAGTAATGATGACGTAGGTGAAAAATGCGGTGTAGATGGCACTCATCTCTATCTCTCCTGTTTTTTGTGCACTATACTTCGCGTTAATCAATTAAGAAATTGAATATATTTAAACTAAGAGTTTTAATTTTTTGAACTATCACGTCAGGAGTTTAGTCATGAATCTAAAGCGTTTCCTTACGTTTAAAACCATTGTTTAGGAAGGCTCGTTTCTTAAAGCGTCGCAAAAGCTTTATTGCACTCAGTCGACAGTGACCTTTAAGATCAGGCAGTTAGAACAAGATCTCTCATTGCAGTTGTTCGAAAAGATTGGCCGAAAAATGGTGCTGACTCAGGCAGGAGAAAAGATCCTTCCTTACGTTTATGAGCTCGCACGAGTGATGGAAAACATTGAAGGCACGGCGCAGCAAGAGAGTTCTGAGCCGACAGGGGAGTTGAAGGTTTTAATCGCAGAAACTCAGCTCGCTTATAAAATGGCCAATGTTTTGAAGGAATTCAGAATACGAGCGCCGAAAGTAAGGCTCTCACTGCAATCACAAAACTGCTATAAGATTCGTGATGAATTGATTGCTGATAAAGCCGATTTGGGTGTGTTTTATCGTGTCGGTAATGATGATGCACTCAAGGTGCATGAGTTTGAACAAGAGCCGTTGGTCCTTGTTGCTTCGCCGCTTTTAACAGGGTTGGATCTACAGAAAGGGGAGCAACACATTGATTTGGGATTCATCAGCAATGGTCCTAAGTGCCTTTTCCGTCAGACTTTTGAGAGCATCATCCAAGAGCGAAACATCAGCATCGATAACAGGATTGAGCTGAGCAGTATTAACACCATCAAAAACTGTGTAGAGAGTAATATCGGTATCTCTTATCTGCCTCGCTTCACTGTTGAAAAAGAACTACAAGAGGGCAGCCAGCAAGAGCTTGAGTTTACCAACGCACCGCAAATGATCAAACCGCAGTGTGGCTGCAATGCCGGAAAGTGTGTTACGCCTGCAATGGAAGTCTTTATCGACTGCATGTGTAACACGCACGAGACAGGCTTTTTCCTCAAATCATGAAATTCCTTCATGTTCAATGTGAAACAATACCAATATTACTCAACTCGTGAAGCAAGTATAAAAAAAGGACTGCTCTGGTGTTAGGCACTGCGACGGTCATTTTTGTACGAACCGTTCGTCGTAAGTGCTGTGCAACCTAACGATTGGGAAAACCAAAAAACAAAAAATGTCCCCATGCACAGAGTTAGGAAAAGTCTGCTTTATCTAAGGAAATAGGATACCAACTCACGATGAATAACGATTTCACATTTGCTATCAAAAGCATTCGCTTTGATGAGAATTACCAACCATCAGACAATACGCGAATCACTACCAACTTTGCTAATCTGGCTCGCGGAAACTACCGCCGAGAGAATCTGCGCAATGCGCTCCGAATGATCGACAATCGTTTTAATGCGTTGGCATATTGGGATAACGCGCAAGGTGACCGCTACTCCGTTGAACTTGAAATCATCTCCGTTGATATGGATATCCAAGGTAGTGGAGAAGCCTTCCCATCGATTGAAGTGCTCAAAACTAACATTGTTGACCACAACACTAACGAGCGTATCGAAGGCATTGTGGGCAACAACTTCTCTTCATACGTGCGTGATTACGACTTTAGCGTTTTGCTGTTGGACCACAACAAAAACCAGCCACAGTTCAGCATCCCAGCGAACTTCGGTGATTTGCATGGCAAACTGTTCAAAGCTTTCGTTAATTCTGAGTCTTACAAACAGCATTTCAAAAAGCTGCCAGTGATTTGTCTGAGTGTATCGGACAACAAGGTATATCGACGCACCGAAAACCAACATCCTGTTTTGGGCTTTGAATATCAGCCGAACGAATCTTCGTTGACGGAGCAGTACTTCAAAAAGATGGGCTTACAGGTGCGCTACTTTATGCCGCCAAACAGTGTTGCACCATTGGCATTCTACTTCTTCGGTGACTTGTTGAACGATTATTCAAACCTAGAGCTTATCAGCACGATAAGCACGATGGAGACATTCCAGAAGATTTACCGACCTGAGATTTACAATGCCAACGCGGTTGCCGGTAATTGCTACCAGCCAAACCTAAAAAACCTAGACCACTCGCTAACTCAAATCGTTTACGACCGAGAAGAGCGCAGCCAACTGGCAGTTGAACAAGGGAAATTTGCCGAGGAGCATTTCATCAAACCCTATCAATCTGTGCTTGAACAATGGTCTGCAAGCTACGCGTAATCGATAACGAGAATCTAGAAAGGAATGACGATGAAAACACTATTACCGACTTCAACGGCTGGCAGCTTACCGAAACCTTCTTGGCTGGCCGAACCAGAAAAACTTTGGTCACCGTGGAAACTGCAAGGTGAAGAACTGATTGATGGCAAACGCGATGCGCTACGCGTCGCTTTGCAAGAGCAAGAATTGGCAGGCGTTGATATCGTCAGTGATGGAGAGCAAACTCGGCAACATTTTGTGACGACCTTTATTGAGCATTTAAGCGGCGTAGATTTTGAAAACCGCAAAACGGTGACTATTCGCAACCGTTATGAAGCAAGTGTTCCGACTGTGGTTGGCCCAGTAAGCCGCACAAAGTCCGTGTTTGTTGAAGATGCCAAGTTCTTGCGTCAGCAAACTAAGCAACCTATCAAGTGGGCGCTGCCAGGCCCTATGACGATGATCGACACACTTTATGATGATCATTACGGTAGCCGTGAAAAGCTGGCTTGGGAATTTGCAAAGATCCTCAACCAAGAAGCGAAAGAGCTTGAAGCGGCGGGTGTCGACATTATTCAATTCGATGAACCTGCGTTCAATGTGTTTTTCGATGATGTGAACGAATGGGGCATTGCGTGTTTAGAGCGTGCGATTGAAGGGCTGAAATGTGAAACTGCAGTGCACATCTGCTATGGCTACGGCATCAAAGCGAACACGGATTGGAAGCAAACGCTAGGCACTGAATGGAGACAATACGAAGAAGTATTCCCTAAATTGCAGCAGTCAAATATCGATATTATCTCGCTTGAGTGTCATAACTCGCGAGTGCCTATTGAGTTGCTTGAGTTGATTCGCGGTAAGAAGGTGATGGTTGGTGCGATTGATGTCGCTACTAACGAAATTGAAACGCCAGAAGAAGTAGCGAACACATTGCGAGAGGCGTTGAAGTACGTTGATGCCGACAAGCTTTACCCATGTACCAACTGCGGTATGGCACCTTTGTCTCGTGAAGTATCGACCGCTAAGCTCAATGCGTTAAGTGCGGGTGCGGAGATCATTCGTAAAGAGTTGGTGGGTTGATATTAATACTTAGGCTCCGCACCATGAACTAAAATTAGGGTCAATCTAGCGAGTTGAAACGAGACTAGGAATCTGATTACAGCTCGCTAGGAAATGACGATAACTTTCGCACTTTAAAGCTCTCGGTGGGTAGCTCCTGAATCACCCCGTCCCTCGTTGTTCAGGATGACGGATGCTGGAAGATACATTGCTCGCCATCCCCCAGGTATTAGAGCAGCTCTAAGGTAGGGTCATTCCAGTATATGGACTCCCGAGTTATTACAACTTGTTTAGCGAGAATAGATTAGATGCATGCGTATATTCGGGTTTTAATG